>CANROL010000046.1 GCA_947632255.1 uncultured Bacilli bacterium | reverse complement strand
GTATTCATCAAAAAAAATCCTCCTTTCACTATTATTTATTACCCAAAAAGTTGTGATTTCCTTTTTTTTTCGTAATTTAGGGAACAAATTTGGGAATTTTGAACATTTTTCGACAAAATATACTAATTTTAATAAATAGATTTTTTTACTTGTAAAATATCCAATATTAAGTTATAATTTTATTATAAGAAAAATAGGAGGACAAATTTATGAAAAATAATTTTAAATATTTATTATTAGTATTAGTTATATTAGTAATTATAGGTACTAGCTTATCTTTAGCGTACTTTGTTTCACATACAAACCTTGAAGGTTCAGGAACAGGAAGTGTAGTTAGTAAAACTGTAACATTACCTAATTTTAAAATTAATATTTCTTATGATAGTTCTAGTAATATGAAAACTTATCCTGGAACTATGAATTATATTATAGCTAAAGTAGAAGTTATTAAAACAGCTACTGAAGATATAACTGATGAATATGAAATAACTTATACATTAAATGGTTCAGTAGGAGTATCAGAAACTTTAGTAGCTGGAAGTGTCGTATATAAATTATATAAATTAAATGCCAAAATAGATGATGTAGTAACATGTGAAAAACCAAGTCAAACTTTAAGTGGAACAGAATATCAATACATGCAAAATTGTCAAATAAATGAAGCTTTATCATCACCACTTGTTTTAACAACAGGAACTGGGGAAGCAACAAATTCAGAAGAATTTACATATCAAGATACCGTAAAAGGGGAAAATCAAACATTTTATTATTATTTAATAACAGAATATCCAAATAATCCTAATGAATCACAAGATTTAGATAAAGATAAAGAAATAACATCTACAATAAATGATATAACAATTAATAATACAGGAGTACATATACCTGCATCAGAAAAAACATTAGCTCAATTAACAGCATTAAATGAAGATTTAGTATCACAAGGGAATGAAGCACATTTTGATGGAACAAGTTGTGAAGATACAAGTTGTACATATCAAGAAAATGGAATATATGAAGCACCTGATGAAAATGGAACAACAAGTTATTATTTTAGAGGAACAGTAGAAAATAATTATGTAAAATTTGGAACAGATAAAAGTAATGCAGATATATGGTGGAGGATAATCAGAATAAATGGTGATGGAAGTATAAGAATGATATATGCAGGAACATCAACAACTAATAATGCACCTGCTCAAACAGGAGCAGGCACCATGATAGGAAGTTATGAATTTAATAATTCATATAATAAAGCAGAGTATGTAGGATATCAGTATACATATACACCAGATACACCAGTAAGAAATGGACATACAACAGATAGTAATGCAAAGACAGAATTAGAAAACTGGTTTAGTGAAAATTTAATAGATGAATATAATGATGGATACATAGATAAAAATGCAGGATTTTGTGGTGATAGAACAGCATATGATTATATAACAAAAGAAAGAAATGATAGTTTAGGAACAGGAACACAAAAAACATACTACGGAGGATATATAAGAACAACAAGTACACATGAACCCACCTTCTTATGTGAAGATAAAGAACATGATTTATATACATCAAAAGAAGCAAAAGAAGGAACCAAAAGTTTAACATATCCAATAGGATTAACAACAATAGATGAACAAGTATATGCAGGAAATTATTGGGATGGAACTAACACAAAATATTACTTATATAATAGTCAGTATTATTGGACAATGTCGCCCTTTTACTTCAGTGGTTCGTGTGCGCGCGTCTTCAGCGCGTACGGCGGCGGCGGCCTGTACCGCAACGACGTTGACTACACGCGCGGGCTCCGGCCAGTATTGAATCTGGTATCTGGAACTCTGAAAACTGGTTCGGGAACAGCGAATGATCCCTTCAGTATTTCGTAGAAAGACTGAAGGTAGAAGATATATAAGCGAGTGTGTTCCAAAATGACTCCTCATTTTGGAACGACAGTAAATTTGATTGGTGATGATTGAAAAAGAATAAAATAATAGATAGTATAGCCGGATGAAATTCGGCTTGGGTTTTTGAAGCAAGGATGGATTTATTCATCCGTGCGTATAAAATTTTTGATTAATCAATAAATATTAATTAATATAAATGAAAGGAAATGAAGGGAAATGACTATTTTAAGTATTGGAAGAACTAGTTATGATATAACTTGTCCAATTGAAGAATATCCTATTGAAGGTAATAAATATTTACTTAATGAAAAAATTGAATCAGGAGGAGGTACCGCGGCTAATATTGCTTATTTATTAGGTAAATGGGGTGAAACATCGTATTTCGCGGGTGTCCTAGGATCTGATGATTATGCTGAAAAAATCAAAAAAGAATTTGCTCAAGTTTTAGTAAAAACTGATTATATCGAAACTGCTTATGATGTTGGTACACCTTTATCAATAATTTTAGTAAATAAGAAAGATGGTTCTCGTACTCGTTTTGAAGTAGTAGGTAATACTGTACCCACTTTAAAAAAATATGATTATAATATTACTCCTAATGTTATAGTAACAGATGGTAAAGAGTATAGTGCTTCAATTAATGCTCTAAATAAATATCCTAATGCTATAAGCATTGTTGATGCTGGTCGTGTAGATCGTGATTTATTAGAATTATGTAAATATGTTAAATATATTGTTTGTTCTAAAGGTTTTGCCGAATCTGTAAGTGGTTATAAATTTGATTTTAATAATTCTGTAACTTTAGTTAATATATATAAACGATTAAAAGAAAAATATCCTAATAATGAAATAATTATTACTCTAGAAAATATGGGAGCTTTATATTCCATTAATGGGGAAATAAAGATTATGCCTGGTATTAAAGTAGAACAAGTAGATCCCAGTATCTCTGGTGATATATTTCATGGAGCTTTTGCTTATTGTATTGCTAATAACTTTGATTTAGAAAAAGCTATTACTTATTCTAATATTGCTGCCGGTCTATCTGTTACCAAAATGGGTGGTCGTCCTTCAATACCTTCTCTAAAAGAAGTAATAAATTATTATAATCAAAAATTTAATATTAAAACACCAGTTCAAGAACAACCTAAAAAAGAAGAAGAAAAACCTAAAAGTGAACTTCCTGATATCCCAGATCCTACTAAATTAGTTATGCCAACTATCACGGAAGAAGTAGATGTGGGAGCCTCATTCTTTGGAGCTTCTAAATAATGTATACCTCTAAATCCCCTAATTTAAATTTACATGGGGAAACAAGAGATACTGTTCCATATCTATTAAATTCTTTTTTAAAAGATGCTGTTAAAATGCAAATAGAATATGTAGGTATAATTCACGGATATAGTAGTACTATCTTAAAAAAATATGTCCATGAATTACTAAAGAAAAATACTTTAGTAGATAGTTATAAAGTGGATTTATTTAATCCCGGTTTAACTATTGTCAAGCTCAAAATTTGACAAAATAGGGCTTATATGCTATAATTAATACGTAATTGAAAATATAGGGGGTTAAAATTATGAAAAGTTATGTTTTAGATTACGTTAATGAAAATGAATTTAAAAAATTAGAAAGAGCCTTAAAAAAATACAATATGTTGGCTTTTAAAAGATTAAGTTTTAAATATTATCCTGATATGCGTAATGGTATTTTTGCTGGTGAATTAATTAGTACCAATAAAAAAGACCATACTGCAAAATATGAACTTAAATTACCATGTGATGAAATGTTTGCAGCCGTTCATGGTGAAGTAAAATTATATTATACTGTTTATTTAAATGAAGGAACAGTTATGCTTGATACTATTACACCAACTGAAATCTTACTTGAAGGTCATATGAGCGAACTTACTACATATAAAGGTATCATGATATCTAAAGCTAATGCTTCTAAAGATAAATTTAAAATTGATTTATTAAATATGTTACAACATAAGTAACATATTTTTTATAGAAAGAGGAATAAATATGTTATTAAATAATGATTTTTCTACTGATTTAAGTAAATTTCAAGTAATTACTTCTTTACCTGAATTAAAAGATTTAGATGAATATTTACAAGCTGTTATTTATAATTTAGTCTATTATTTAACTAATTGTACTAAGTTTGGCTTAAGAATAATTGCTAAAGAACCCAATAAAAAAATCCTTATTAAAATAGCTAAAAGAGAATTAATATTAACTGTTTTAGATAAATATATTACTGTTGAAGATCAAAATATCAATTATTTTATTAAACATAGTTATACTAAAAAAGGTATATCTTTAGTTATTAAAGAAATAAAATATAATTACCAAGATAAACAAATCACGGAATGTTATAACGAAGATTTATATTATTTAAATATAGTATGTTCTAATAAAGCTTTTATTCTTAGTATTCCATATCATACTGATTTTACTCTTAATTTAAATTTTTTAGCCAATATTAATGAT
Organism: uncultured Bacilli bacterium; assembly: GCA_947632255.1. Taxonomy (GTDB): domain Bacteria; phylum Bacillota_I; class Bacilli_A; order RF39; family UBA660; genus Caccenecus. The sequence goes on along the minus strand of CANROL010000046.1, from coordinate 3,713 downwards.
AATACCACGATTGAAGATCTTAAAAATATTTATTTAGCTAATTTTTCTCTTAATCAAGAACAATATTACTTAAATAGATTAACTGAATTAAATATTTTAGAAGATAATATTGTTAAAGAAAGAATGGTTTTAAAAAAACAAGAAGTTATGGAAATTGAATTAAAAGCTAAAATAAAAGATATGATAATTACTTTAAATAAAAAAATGAATTTTCCTTTAGATGTTAATATATCTAACTTAGAGAATATCGAAGATTTATCTTTAATAGCACCTACTTTAGAAGAATTAATAGCTAAAATTAATTCATTTTCTAGTTTAAGTTTAAAGAGAGTTAAGTAAAACTTTTCTTTTTTTCTTTTATATGCTAAAATGTTAATGGTGGTTTTTTATGTTTAGTATTAAAGATTTAACTATTAAAGCCCAAGATAAAGAGCTTATTCATAATTTAAATTTAACTATAAATGATGGGGAAATTCATGTTCTAATGGGACCTAATGGTACAGGTAAAAGTACTATTTGCCAAACTATTTTTCATCATCCTGCCTATGAAATTGCAAATGGTAGTATAACTTATCATGATCATTTATTAAATGATTTAACTCCCACTGAAATTAGTCGCTTAGGTTTATTTTTATTAAATCAAAATCCTATTGAAATTGAAGGTATTACTAATGCTGAATTACTACGCAATGCCCTAAATGAAAAAAATGATACACCACTTGATATATTTAAATTTAATGATGAATTAAATGAAGTATGTAAAATAATTGATTTACCTAAAGAATTTGTTCATCGCGATATTAACTATAATATGAGTGGTGGGGAAAAGAAAAAGAATGAATTATTACATTTATTTATTTTAAAACCTTCATTTATTATTTTAGATGAAATAGACTCTGGTCTTGATGTAGATGCCCTAAAAACTGTGGGAGAAGCTTTAAAAAAATATTATGAATTATATCATCCATCTATCTTAATTGTTACGCATCATAATTATTTATTAGATTATTTTTCATCTTATCAAGTTCATATTTTAAAAGATGGTCATATAGTCCAATCTGGCTCTAAAGAACTTGCCAAACAAATAGAAAAAACAGGATTTGAGGCGAATATTATTAATGACAATAAAAAATATGAATAAACTATCATTGGTAGGGGAAACAAGTAATTTACAAGATACAAATGCTTTTATTACTATAAATGAAGATACTACTTTAAATTTAAGTGGTAAACTAACCCTTTATAATTATGATACTCATAATTATAATTTAGAATTAAATCTTCCATCCAACACTAATTGTTATTTAAATTTAGTTAAAATATTAACTAAAGATAACTATCTTAATCTAAATATTGGTAATGATAATAATTTTACTTTAGAATTATTAATAATTAATGAAGGAAATAATAATTTTCATCTTAATATTAATATTTCTGGTGATAATAATAATGTTATAATTAAAGCTCGTATAATAAATAAGAATTCTAAGAGTAGTCTAAATTTAATCTGTGATGGTAAAGTATTAACAAATACTAAAGATAATAATTTTATTGAAGATTTAAAAGGTTTAGTAACTAATACTGCTTCTATAACTATTAAACCTAATATGTTTATGGATACTAATGAAGTTTTAGCTAATCATTTAGTTACTATTTCATCTTTTAATCCTGATGAATTATTTTATTTAACTACTTTAGGCATATCCCTAAAAGAGGCTCAAAAAATGCTAATAAATGCTTTTATATATAGTATAGTTAATCCTATTTTTAAAGATTTATTAAATGAGGAGGTGATAGATATTGAATAGAGAAGATTTTCCTCTTTTAAAACAAGATATTATCTATTTTGATAATGGGGCAACTACTTTAAAACCCCAATGTGTTATTGATAAAATGACTGATTATTATAGTAATTATTCGGCTAATGCGCATCGTGGTGATTATGATTTATCTTTTAAAGTTGATCAAGAATATGAAAATGCTCGAGAAACAGTTAAAAATTTTATTAATGCCAAATATTTAGAAGAAATTGTTTTTACACCTGGTTCTACTGAAGGTTTAAATATGATTGTAAATGGTTTCTTTGCTAATTTATTAGAAGCTGGTGATGAAGTCTTAATTACAACTAGTGAACATGCCTCCAATGTCTTACCATGGTTTCGCTTAGTTAATAAATTAGGTATTAAAGTAAACTATATTCCTTTAGATGATAATTATTATGTCACTTTAGAAAATGTTAAAAAAAGTATTACCAGTAACACAAAAGTTATTAGTCTTGCTGGTATAACAAATGTTATCGGGGATGTAAGACCAATTAAACAAATTGCCGCCTTAGCTCATGAAAACAACATTTTCTTAGTTTGTGATGGGGCCCAAATGGTTCCTCACATGCCAGTTGATGTCACGGATTTAGATGTTGATTTTCTTGTATTTTCTGGTCATAAATTATGTGGTCCAACGGGTATAGGTGTCTTATATGGTAAAAAAGAATTATTAGAAAATTTAGAACCTCCCATTTTAGGTGGTGGCATGAATGAATCATTTGATAATCCTCAAGAAATCTATTTAAAACCACTGCCAATGCGCTTAGAAGCAGGTACGCAAAATATTGCTGGTGTCTTAGGCCTTAAAGCCGCGATTGATTATTTAAATAAAATAGGTATGTCCAAAATTAATGATTATGAAAAAGAATTACGTAAGTATTTAGTTGATAAATTAATAAGAATAAAACATATTGATATTATTAATTTAGAATCCGACAGTGGTATCTTAACATTTAATGTAAATAATGTTTTTAGTCAAGATGTTGCTTATTATTTAAATAAATATAACATATGTGTTCGGGCTGGTAATCATTGTGCTAAGATTTTAAAATCTAGTGTTGGTGTAACTTCAACCGTAAGAGTTAGTCTATATTTTTATAATACTTATGAAGAAATTGATAATTTAGTTGAATTATTAAGTAATTATGATAAAATAATAAAAGAGATGATTTAAATGGATAATGAAACAAAAAGAGCAATAATCATGGAACATTATATGCATCCTAAAAATCGTATGCGTAAAGATAATGCTTCTTATACTAAAGTAAATACTCGTAATGCTAGTTGTATAGATAATTTGGATATCTATATTAAATTTAATGGTGATTTAATTGAAGATATAACCTTTGAAGGTGAAGCTTGTGCGATATCCATCTCGGCAACTTCCATTATGATAGAGAATTTAATTGGTAAAACTACTAAGGAAGCTTTAGATTATATCCATAATTTTTATCAAATGACTGAGAATAATACCTATGATGCTAATATTTTAAGAGAAGGTAATGCTTATCAAGATATATATAAACAAGGTAATCGTAAGACTTGTGCCACATTACCTTTTCGCGGTTTAGAAAAAGCTATTTTGGAACATAAATAGCTTTTATTCTTTACTAATTTAAAAATATTTGTTAAAATTAAAATGTGATAAATATGGATTTAAAAGTTATATTCATGGGTACTCCCGAATTTTCGGTACCCGTCTTAGAAATGTTAATTAAAAATACAGAAGTTTTACTCGTGGTTACTCAACCAGATAAAGAAGTAGGTCGAAAAAAAGTACTTACACCATCACCCATAAAGAAGTTAGCCGAACAAAACAATATTCCTGTTTTTACCCCTTTAAAAATAAGAACTGATTATGCAGAACTAACTAAATATCAACCTGATTTA
>CANROL010000045.1 GCA_947632255.1 uncultured Bacilli bacterium | reverse complement strand
ACAATAATATATTACCACATTATTTAGAATTTCGGTAGAAATTCTTTAATGAAAAATTTTATTTTTCATTTTTCTTGCTATAACATAAGAGGTGTGCGAAAAATGTCGAAAGAACTACATGAATTATATTTTTTTATATGTTGACAGTAATTTGACAAAGAAGAACAAATATGCTATAATTTAGTTAGTTTTAGAGGGGTTTGGGAATATGAATAATGAAAAATTAATATTAAATTTAACTCAGTATATGCTTAATGCTTTTAAAAATAAAAAAGATATAGATGAAATTTATATTAATGATATTGCTAAGATAGTAATTGATAATTTAAGTTTAGCAAATTATGTAGAAAAAGTAGAAGTAAGACAAATAAATGCTAAATCTTTAGCTCGTTATTATATTGGAAATAAAACAATTGTGTATGATTTAAATAAAATAATTAAAAGTTTAGAATCAATAAGAGGATTAAATATAGGTTATGAAAGTCGTTTATTATTTTATTATATAAGTACTATAGAAATTTTATTACATGAAATAGAACACGCGAATCAAACGAAAAAAGCTATTAATCATGAACAAACTTTAGAAGCTAAAATACTTACAGCATCCATTATTTTTGGTTGTGTTTCTAGTAATTTAAAACAATATCAATTATTATTAGATACTGGTTTAACTAAAGAACAATTAGATTTATATTTTAATGGAAAAACTTTAATTTATAAAAATTATTATAATATTGCTCCAGAAGAAAGATTAGCGGATTATTATGCTGGTTTAACTATTTTAAAAGTATTAAATGCTTTTAAAGATAATCATGATTTGTGGCAATATAAAATTCATACATTTTTACATACTTTATTAAATGGTTATGAAATAAGTTTAAATCCAACATCGAAATATTTAGATGAATTAGGTACATCTAAAATATTAACTAAGAGTGAATTAAAAGGGGATAATTTATCTTTAGCTAAACGTCTTAGTTTAGGTTTAGAAATAAATCAAGATGAAAAAAAAGAATTAGACGAACTTAATAATAAAACAAAATTCCTTGTTTATCGCTAAGGAGGGATATATATGTTAAATGAAAAATTAATTTTAGAATTAACTAAATATATATTAGATGCTTATAAAGGTAGTGTACCTTTAAATGAAGATTATGTTTATGCTTTAGGGGATATTATTATTAATAATTTAGATTTAAATAATTATGTAAAAAATATTCAGTTTAGAAATTTAGATGAAAAAGCTTTAGGAAGATATGTAAGTAGTAAAAAAGTAATTAATTATGATCTAAGGGCAGTAATATCTTTACTTAGTTCGGTTAAAAATATTAATTTAAGTTATGATAGTAAAAAACTTTATTATTATATTTCAGCATTAGAGTTTTTAGCTCATGAATTAGAACATGCGAATCAATATAAAAAAATAAATAAACCTGATATAGATTTAGAAAATAAAATATTAACCAGTTCTTTATTATTTAAAAATGCTTGGAATAATGATTTATTTTATAATATGGCTTTAGAAATATTGGGTAAAGATAAATTAAAGAATTTTTTACAAGATAAAAATAAAATTTATATGGATAATTGGTCTATAGCTCCAGAAGAAAAATTAGCTAATTATTATGCAGGATCTTTAATATTAAAGATATTAAATAATTTTAATCAATATGAAGATTTAATTAAATTTAAAAGATTTATCTTTTTAAAATATTTAATGGATGGCTATGATACTACTTTAAATCCTACGAAAGTATATTTAGAAAAAATTAAAGCTAATTTACTAACTGAAAAAGAAATAAATGGGGAAGGCTTAACACTTATTAGACGTTTAAGTTTAGGTTTAAGAATTAGTGATAAAGAAAGAAATGAACTTAATAATTTAAGTGTTGAAATGCCAAGAGATGTATATCATTACTAAAAGTTAAAAACTTTTAGTAATTTTTACTTGCTTAAATTTTAAAATACCTTTATAATTAAATTGTAGATATTAATCTATAGATAAGGAGATTTTAAAATGGATTTTAATTTAATGTCCGTTTTAAGTCTTATAATTGGATTTTTTGTTGGAATTGGTATTATTTTAATAGTTAATTCTATTAAGAATACAAAGAATGAAAATAAAGCTAATAAATTAATTGAAGATGCCAAAAGAGAAGCTGATAAACATAAAAGAGATTCTTTAATGGAATTGAAAGAAGAATCATTTAAATTAAAACAAGAAACTGATCGCGAAATAAAAGAAAAGAAAGCAGAATTAAAAGAAAATGAAAATAGGCTTTTACAAAGAGAAGCTTCTTTAGATAAAAGAGAAGAAATATTACAAAAAAAAGATAACAATTTAGATGAAAAAGAAAATAATTTATTAGCTAAACAAAAAGAAATACAAGAAAAAGAACTTAAAATGGATGAATTACTAAAACAAGAATTGGAAGAATTAGAGAAAATTGCTAAATTTTCGAAAGAAAAAGCTCATGATTTAATCATGAAAAGAGTAGAAAGTGAAATGTCTAAAGAGATTGTTGAATACATTAAAGAACAAGAACAACAGGCTAAACTTGAAGCTCATGAAAAAGCTAAACAGATAATCGTTTCTAGTATGGAGCGATATGCTGAGGATGTAGCCAGTGAACAAACTGTTAGTACAATTGATTTGCCTAATGATGAAATGAAAGGGCGTTTAATTGGCCGTGAAGGAAGAAATATTAGAACTATTGAATCGGTAACGGGTGTAGATTTAATAATCGATGATACACCTGAAGCTATCGTTATATCTTCATTTGATCCTTTAAGAAGAGAAATTGCTAAAATAACAATTGAAACTTTAATTAAAGATGGTCGTATTCATCCAGCAAGAATTGAAGAAGTATATGATAAAGTTTCGAAAGATATTAATACGAAAATTACTGAAGTTGGTAGTCAAACTTTATATGATTTAGGATTAGGGAAAATGGAACCTGAATTAATTAATCTAGTAGGTAAACTTAAATATCGTTCTAGTTATGGGCAAAATGCTTTAAAACATTCCATTGAAGTAGCTAATTTAACAGGACTTATGGCTCAAGAATTAGGTGAGAATGTCGCCCTTGCTAAAAGAGCGGGACTTTTACATGATATAGGTAAATCTATTGATTTTGAAATTGAAGGTAGTCATGTGGAAATTGGCGCGGATTTAGCCCGTAAATACCATGAAGACGAAGTTGTAATAAACGCCATAGAATCACATCATGGGGATAAAGATGCTAATTCAGTTATTTCGGTTTTAGTAGAGATTGCTGATACTTTATCTGCAGCTCGCCCTGGAGCTAGAAACGACACGATGGATAATTACATGAAACGTTTAAGTCAATTAGAAGAAATAGGTAATTCTTTTCCAGGAGTTGAAAAAACCTTTGCGATGCAAGCTGGTCGCGAAATTAGAGTTATGGTTAAACCAGAAGAAATTGATGATGCCGCAAGTTATAAAATGGCTAGAGATATTAAAGAAAAAATTGAATCAGAAATGCAATATCCTGGAACTATTAAAATAAATGTTATAAGAGAAACTAGAGCTATTGAAGAAGCTAAATAGTTTCTTTTTTTGTATATATTTAGTAAATTAAGATATGCTAATAATGGTGAAGTAAATTGAAAAAAACAACAATATCTTTTGGTTTAGTAAGTATTCCTGTAAATATAAATCCTCTTATTAAAAATAATGATATATCTTTTAATCAATTACATAAAAAATGTTTATCTCGTATTAAGTATATTAAATATTGTCCTCATTGTAAGAAAGAAGTAAAACAACCAGATATAATACGAGGTTATGAATATAAAAAAGATGATTATGTCACTTTAACTAATGAAGAATTTAATAATTTAAAAAGTGAAGATGAAAAAGTTATTGATATTGTGGGTTTTATTAATTTAAAAGAAATAGATGCTATATATTTAGAAAAAAGTTATGTAGTAAGTCCTCCTAGTAAAAGTAAAGCTTATAGTCTTTTTAAAGCCGCTTTAGAAAAAACAGGAAAAGTAGCTTTAGCTAAAACTATTATTGGGACAAAATTTTATTATGTTATTTTAAGAATTAGTAATAATAATTTAATTATGAATACTCTATATTTTTCAAAAGAAGTAATTATTCCTGATGAAGCTAGTGAAGTAAAATTTAGTAAACAAGAATTAGATTTAGCCATAAGTTTAATTAATAATTTAAAAACTAAATTTAAACCAGAAGAATTAAAAGATGAATATTATGAAAAAGTAAAAGAAGCTATAGATAATAAATTAGATGGTAAAAAGATTAAGAAACCAAAAGTTAAACAAGAGAAAAATATTAGGGATTTAATGACGGCTTTAGAAATGAGTTTAAAAAATGTTTAATAATAAAGATATTAGACCAATGCTTTTAAAAGAAATAGATAAACCATTTAATGATAATAAATATTTATATGAAATAAAATTTGACGGGATAAGAGCTTTAATCCATGTAAGTAATAAAAGTATTAAAATAATAAGTCGTAATGGCAAAGACATGAGTAAAATGTATCCAGAGTTAAGTGCTTTAAAAAAGATAGCTCATCATAAAGAAATAATCTTTGATGGGGAAATAATAGCTTTAGATAAGGGGAAACCTAGTTTTCAAAAACTCCAAAAAAGAAGTCGTCTTAAAAATATTGATGATCAAATATTAGAAGAAATACCAGTTTATTTTATTTGTTTTGATATTTTATATGAAAATAAAGAATTAATTAATTTACCTTTAATTAAAAGAAAAGATATTTTAAATAAATATCCCGATACTATGTATTTTATTAAGACTAAATATTATTTAAATGGGATTAAATTATTTAATAAAATAAAAAAACTTAATTTAGAAGGAATTGTTGCTAAAGAAAAAGATAGTATATATATACCTAATAAAAGGGTAGATACTTGGATTAAAATTAAAAATATTAAAGATAAGGAATTTGTTATTCATGGTTATACTTTTAAAAAAGAAAAGTATAGTTTATTTTTAGGGGAATATAAAGATAACCAATTATATTATGTTGGAAGTATTAGTATAAGTGCAAATAATCCTTTAATGTTAAAAATTTTAAAAGCTAAAAAAGTTAAGAATAAATTTCTTAACTTTCACGAAGATGGAGTTTTTATAACTCCTAATATTATAGTTACAGTAACTTATTTAGAAAGAACTAAAGATGGGAAATTAAGACATCCTTCTTTAAAATAATTAACTAGTTCTATTTACTTCCATGATAACTGGTAAGATGATAGGACGACGACCTGTTAATTCATTTATAAAAGGATATAATTCTAAAATAATTTGATTTTTTAAATCAGTATAATTATATGGTCCCATACTTAAAGTTTTATTAACAATTTCCGTTATTTTATGTTCAATTTTACTTATTAGTTCAGGGTTTTCATTAACCATGATAAAGCCTCTTGTAGTAACATTTGGTTTAATTAATAATTGTCTAGTTAAAGTATTAATATTTAAGATTGTAACTAAAATACCATCACTACTCATAAGTTTACGATCTTTTATGACTTGGGAACCGATATCCCCAATACGAGAGCCATCAACATAAACATCGCCATTTTTAACTGTTTCCCCACGAGATACCACACCATGATTAAGATTTATAACATCGCCATTTTTACAAATAAAGATATTTTCTTTAGGAATACCACAAGCCTCGGCGATTTCCCCATGAGCTTTTAACATCCGGTATTCCCCATGCATGGGCATAAAATATTTAGGATTAATTATTCTAAGCATCCATTTTAATTCTTCTTCTTTAGCATGTCCAGAAGTATGAACATCATTAAAAGTTTTATTTGTATAAACTTTAACACCTTTTAAATATAATTTATTAATTATTCGATTAATACTAGCAGCATTTCCAGGAATAGGTGATGAAGAAAAGACTACTAAATCATCAGGCATTAAAGTTATTTGTTTATGAATACCACTCGCTATACGCGATAAAGCAGCAAGAGGTTCACCTTGAGTACCCGTACATAAAATACAAATTTCATTTTTCTTTAAACTTTTAGCTTGATTACTATCAATAATAATTGATTTATCTTCAATTAAACCATTGTTCATGGCTAGTTCAATACTTGTTTCCATTGAACGACCAAAGATAATTATTTTGCGGTTATTTTTACGACAAGTTTCGACAATATGTTTAATACGATAAATATTAGAAGCAAATGTGGCAATAATAACTCTTCCAAAATGTCTTGAGACAATATCATTTAGAGCTTCATCAACACTTGATTCACTTTTCGAAAATCCCGGTTGCATGGCATTAGTAGAATCACTTAATAAAAGGGTTACTCCTTTACGCCCAATCTCGGCCATTTTATGAATATTAGCAACTGGACCAATGGGTGTTAAATCAAATTTAAAATCCCCAGTTTCAAAAATTGTTCCATTTGGAGTATGCACGCATACGGCAAAAGAACCTGGGATAGAGTGAGTAGTACAAACAAATTCTACTGTAAAATATTTGGTTTTAATAATAGAATCTTCGGTAACTATTTCCATATTTTGATAATTAATATTTCGATCTATTAATTTTTTAACTATTAAATCATTAGCAATTTTTGAAGCATATATTTTAGGAATATTAACACTGTTAAGTAAGAAAGATATACCTCCAATATGATCTTCATGACCATGAGTAATAATTAAACCTTTAATTTTATCTTCATTTTGTTTTAAATAAGATATATCTTGAATAACATAGTCAACACCTAGTAAATCATCCTCAGGAAACATGACACCCGCATCTATTATTAATATTTCATTGTTATGCGTAATAACATACATGTTTTTACCAACTTCGCCTAAACCACCTAAAGCCACGATAGACGTAGTTATATTATCATTTTTCATACAATCTTCCTTTCAAATAAAAAAGATAAAGTTCATAACTGATAAACATTATACTATTATTTTAGTTATTTGTCTACTTAAAACAATAAATATTTAGACATTAATTTGACAAAAATTAAAAAAATATTTACATATTCCCGTATTTTTGCTTTATAATAGTATTAAAGGTGAAGAATATGGAAGAGAATAAAGAAAAAGAATTAAATGTTAATGAAGAAATATTACATTATAAAAAATTAAATAATCGTAATAATACTATTATCATTGGTTTATTAGTAGTTTTATTAATTGTTTGTATTGTTACTATTTATGTCCGTTTTTTCTAAAAAATAAGTCAATTTTTGACTTTTTTTATTGCAATAACGCTTAAAATGCTTTAAAATTATTTTAGGTGATGTAATATGGATAAGAAAAGAATTATTGGGTTAGTTTTAGCAGTTATACTAGTCGGGGCTATAGGCATTAAGTTTTATTTAGATTACAAAGATAAAAAGCCTCAAGAAGAAGAAATTGTTATTACTGAAGATGAAAAAGCTTTTAAAGAAGCTTATGAAAGCTTAAATGGGACTAAAAATAGTAGTGATAAAGAATATTTAAGTGTTACTATTCCCGATAAAAATTTAGTAACTATTAAAAGTGATGCTGATATAATTGACATTTTAAATAATGGTACAGGTGTTGTTTACTTTGGTTTTAATAGTTGTCCATGGTGCCGCAGTTTAGTTGAAACACTAATTAATACCGCTAAAGATAATAATATTAAAAATATATATTATGTTGATGTTTTAGATATTCGTTCTAGTTATGAAGTTAAAAATAAAAAATTAAATCAAACTAAAGAAGGAACAGAAGCTTATTATGAAATATTAGATATTTTAGAAGATTATTTATCTGATTATAAAATAACAAGTGATAAAAAAGAATATGATACTAAAGAAAAAAGATTATATGCTCCAACAGTAGTTGCTTTAAATAATGGAGAAATAGTAGGTTTCCATGAAGGAACTGTAGAATCTCAAACAGATCCATATTTAGGCTTAAATGATGATGAGAAAAAAGAATTAACAAATATCTTTACAGATATGTTTAAAAAAGTTGAAGATAATTCATGTGATAAAGAAACTGGTTGCTAATCAGTTTTTTTATTTAAGTACTTGCAAAAGACATAAAAAAATGCTAATATTAGGATAGTTAAAAGATAGATGAAGTAGGTAAAATAATTCACAAATCTATGAAAAAATCAAAGAATAGGAGAGATAGAAATGGAACAAATTTACGCCTGGGGGGGGGTTGTTAATAAAATAAATATATTAACTAAAGGGGTGGT
>CANROL010000044.1 GCA_947632255.1 uncultured Bacilli bacterium | reverse complement strand
TTTAATGGATAATAGTAATTTTGTAGCTATATTTAATAAATATGAACCAAAATCATTAATTGAAAAATTAGAAAAAGATGTAAGAGTAATGGAATATCTATAATAAGAAAGCGAGAGATAAATTATGGCTTTATTTAAAAATCTTTTTAAAGATAATGAAGAAGAATTAGTAGGAACAGAAGATGAATTTTATAATTTAACAGAAGCAGATGCGATGGCAGAGGCAGATAAATCGGGAAATAAAATGATTTTATTAGAGCCTAGAGCATATTCTGAATCTCAACAGATCGCGGATCATTTAAAAAATCGTAATAGTGTTGTTGTTAATTTAAAAAGAGTTACTTCTGATCAAGCTAAAAGAATAATTGATTTTTTAAGTGGATGTATTTATTCCATTGGGGGAACAATGCAAAAAATTGGTGTAGGAATATATTTATGTACGCCAAAAAATGTTAATGTACAAGGTAAAATTACTGATGAAGTAGAAAAAAATAAACCAGAAGTAGAAGAAGAATGGTAAAATAATAAATAGAGTATTTGAGGTGATGGTTTTTTGAGAAAATTTAGTTCAAGTATTAATGGTTATAGTAAGTTAGAAGTTAACTCTTTTGTTAATGAAGTAACAGAAGAATATGAAAAAATGCTTAATAAATTAAAAAACCAAGATGCAGAGATTTTAAAATTAAAACAAGATTTAGAAAAATATAAAAATATGGAAAATACTTTAAATAGAGCAATAATGGTCGCCGAAGATACCTCAAATCAAATTAAAAAAATTGCTAAAGATGAAGCTAAAGGGGTTATTGATGATGCTAGACGTAATGCTTCAAGAATTGTTAATGATGCTCTTTTAAAGGCAGATAAAATAGAACAAGATGCCGAAACATTAAAAAGAAGAGTTGTCTACTTTAAAAAGAGACTTAAAAATGTGGTTGATGAAGAATTAGATTTTATTGATAGTATAAATGAAGATTATTAGTCTAAGCCTTATTAAATAAGACTAGACTTTTTTTCTTATAAAATTTACTAGTTTTAAAATGTAAATTTATGAATAGACTTTATTAGAATTATTTGATACAATAAGTTAAGAGGTGAGCTACTTTATGAAAATAGTAGTAAGTGCTGGAGGAACAGGAGGACATATTTATCCTGCTTTAGCAATCATTGATAAATTAAAAGAAAGAAATAAAGATTTAGAAGTCTTATATATAGGGAATAATAATAGGATGGAAAGTGAATTAATTCCTAAACGTAATATACCTTTTATGGGAATAACTATATATGGCTTTACTAAAAATATTGTTAATGATTTTAAAAATATTTATTATATAAGTAATAGTTATCATAAATGTTTAAAAAAGTTAAAAGAATTTAAACCTGATGTGGTTTTAGGATTTGGAGGATATGTCACATTTCCTGTTATTTTAGCGGCAAAAAAACTTAAAATTAAAACATTTATTCATGAACAAAATAGTGTAGTTGGCAAAACCAATTATTTTTTAGCTAAGAATATAGATTTAGTGGGGGTATCATTTTTATCAACATTAGATAAATTTAAGGCGGCAAAAAGAGTTATTTTTACTGGTAATCCCTGTGCTGAAGCGGCTTTAAATGCGAAAAGTATTAAAAAAAGTGAAATAGGTTTAGATGATAAAAAGAAATTAGTTATTGTTGTTGGAGGTTCTTTAGGTAGTAGTACTTTAAATGCTAAATTAAAAGATTTCTTAATAAAAAGTAAGAATAGTGATTATCAAGTATTATATATAACTGGTAAAAGATATTATGATGATTTTATTAAAGATTTAAAAGTTTCTTCTAATATTAAAATTTTACCTTATTTAGATAATTTGGCTGGATTAATGAAAAATGCTAATTTAATTATTTCTCGGGCGGGGGCTAGTACTTTAAGTGAGATATTAGCTTTAAATTTACCAGCGATATTTATTCCTAGTCCATATGTTGCGAATAACCATCAATATTATAATGCTAAAGAAATCGTGGATAATAATGCGGGTATTTTAATTGAAGAAAAAGATTTAGATGGGAAAAAATTATATACCGAAGTTAATAATTTATTAAATGATAAAGAAAAATATGAAATAATGAAAATGAATTTAAAAAGTTTAGGAAAAACAGATAGTAGTATAGTTATTGCTAAAGAAATCGAGGAGCTTATTCATGGATGAGATTAAAGATATAACTTGGGAAGAAAATGTTTCTTTAAAAAATTATAATACATATAAAATAGAAGCTAAATGTCAATATTTAATAAAAGTTTTAAGTATAGATGGTTTAATAAATTGTTTAAAATATTTAAAAGAACATAATATATCTTATTTTATATTAGGAAATGGTTCTAATGTTATTTTAGATGATTATTTTAAGGGAGCAATAATAAAATTAGATGGCTTAAATAAAATTAAAATTCAAAATAATTTAATTGAGGTAGAAGCGGGATGTATGATGAATACTTTAGCAAGTACAACAGTTGATAATAATTTAACAGGTTTAGAATGGGCTATAAATATTCCTGGAACTATTGGGGGAAGTATTGTTGGAAATGCGGGAGCATATAACAGTGATATTTTTGCTAATTTAATAAAAGTAACTATTTTAGATAATAATTTAAATATTATCGAAATTAATAAAGAAGATATTATATATAGTTATCGAAAGACTAATTTAAAAGATAAAGGCATAGTTTTAAAAGCTTATTTTAAGTTAAATGAAGGTAATAGAATAGAATCTTTAGAATTAATGAAAACTCGTTGTGAGAAAAGAATTGCTTCACAACCTCTTAATTTACCTAGTGCGGGTTCGGTATTTCGTAATCCAGATGGGGATTATGCCGGAAGATTAATTGAAGAAGCAGGATTAAAAGGAAAAACAATTGGAGGAGCGCAAATATCTAATAAACATGCTAATTTTATTGTAAATATTGGAGGAGCTACTAGTCAAGATATTAAAAATTTGATAAAATTAGTACAAAGTGAAGTAAAGAAGAAATTTGATGTTGATTTAATATTAGAACAAAATATAATTGATTGGAAGTAATAAAAATGCCAAAGAAAGTAAAAAAAGTAAGAATTAATTTTAGAGCTTTAATTATGTTTCTATTAATTATTTATTTAATAGGAATGGTTTTTTATACTTTTTTTACAATGAAAATAAAAAATATTTATATTTTAAATACTAAATTATTAAAAGATAATGAAATTATAGAAGTAGCAGGTATTAAAGATTATCCTCCTATATTTAAAATAAATACAAAGAAATTAGAGGATAAAATTAAATCTTTGGATTTAGTTAGTGATGTTAAAGTTAAAAAGAATTTAAAAGGTGTTTTAACTATTGAAATAGAAGAAGCTAAACCGTTATTTTATAATCGTAGTAATGAATTAGTAGTTTTAAGTAATGCTAAAGAAGTAAAGGCTAGTTCTTTATATTTAGGAATACCTACTTTAACTAATTATGTTCCTGAAGATATATATAAGGCTTTTATTAAAGCTTTAGGAGTTATTAATACTGATATAATTGAAATGATTGATAAAATAGAATATAATCCAGATATAAGTGATGATGTTGTTATAGATAATAATCGGTTTTTATTTAAAATGAATGATGGAAATTTGGTATATACAAATACTTTAAATATGAAAAGATTAAATGATTATATAGAAATATATGCTTCTATTGCTTCATCTTTGAATAATCAAAAAGGTACTTTGTATTTAGATAGTTATTTATCAGATAATAATTTATTTACACCATTTGAAGAAGGTAATAAAAATGATTAATTATGAAAATGTTTTATTAGATTTAGTTAAAGATTTTGATCATAAACCAACTTTGTTATTGCATAGTTGCTGTGGTCCATGTTCGACACAAGTAATAAATTTTTTAAAAGATTATTTTATAATAACAATATATTATTATAATCCTAATATAGAACCAGATGGGGAATATAATAAAAGAAAAGAAGAACAAATAAGATTTATTAAAGAATATAATTTAAAAAATAATAATAAAATTAATTATTTAGATTGTGAATATGAAAATATAGAATTTAAAAAAATAGCCCAAGGTTTAGAACAGGAAAAAGAAGGGGGAGCAAGATGTGCTAAATGTTTTTATTTAAGACTTAAAAAAACAGCCGAGACTGCGAAAAAAAATAACTTTGAATATTTTGGAACTACTTTAACTGTTAGTCCTCATAAAAATAGTCAAATTATTAATAAAATTGGGGAAAAGATAAGTGAAGAAGTAGATATACCTTTTATATATGGTGATTTTAAAAAACATGATGGGTATCATAAAAGTATCATGTTTAGTCGAGAATATAATTTATATCGTCAAAATTACTGTGGTTGTTTATATGGAAAGGATAGTAGTCATGATTAATGAAGTAATTAATTATTTAACATTTATACCATGGATTTTAATATTTGCTAAAAATTGTTTAGATAAATTAAGGAGTAAAGATAAACTTACTTTTAAATATTTAAAAAAGAATTTCTTTAAAATATTTAGATTAGATTTACTTTTATTAATTATTATATTTTATTATTTTGCATCTTTTAATAAAGATTTTGTTCATAAATATTTATTTGCGATTATTAATTTATATTTATTTGTTAATAGTTTTTATGAAAGTAAAACTAATGTTAAGAAAAATAATTTAAAGAAAGAATTAATATTAGTATTAATAATGGTTATAATACCAATTGGATATTATATTTTAAGTCATAATTTATTATTAACTTATAAATTAATGTTTATATATCTATATTTTATAAACATTATAATTTTAATTATTAAACGTCTAATTCTTCGAAACTAGCAATATCAATAGTTTTTAAAATTTCTTCCATAGATGTTTTTCCTTCATAAACTTTAGCTAAACCATCTTCAAAAAGTGTTGTAACGTCTTCTTTAGATTTATAAACTAGTTTTTTTAGTTCTTGACGATTCATATTAGTAGTTATAGCATCACGAATATCTTCATTAATTGTTAAAACTTCTTGAATAGCTATACGACCAAGATAACCATGATGACATTTATTACAACCATGAGGAATAGGGACTTCTTTTACATCGAGACCTAAATGCTTTTTAAATAATTTTTTTTCATATAAAGTAGTAGGTCTTTTTTCTTGGCAATATGGGCATAATTTTTTAACTAATCTTTGAGATATAATACCCGTTATTGCAGAACCTAATAAGTAGCGTTCTACTTCCATGTCCAGTAATCTTTCAATAGTCGTAAGAGAGTTATTAGTATGAATAGTGGATAAAACTAAATGCCCTGTGATACTGGCTCTAACTGCAATACGAGCAGTTTCATCATCCCGAATTTCCCCGACCATGATAATATCGGGATCTTGTCTTAATATACTTCTTAAAGTATGAGAAAAAGTTAGACCTATTTCACTTTGAACTTGAACTTGATTAACATTTTCAAGACGCATTTCGACGGGGTCTTCAACTGTCATGATATTGCGTTCTTTATTATTTAAGCGTTGTAATAGAGCATAAACTGTTGTTGATTTACCAGTGCCAGTAGCACCAGTTACTAAGATTAAACCATTAGGGTTCATAAGCATTTTTGCAATACGTTTAAGATTATTTTCGGAAAAGCCTAAATTTTCTAAACCATCTAAACTCATGGTATAATCTAAGATACGAATAACTATTTTTTCCCCATAGACAACGGGCATAGTAGATACTCTTAAATCAAGAATTATATCTTTTAAATTTTTAATAGCGCCATCTTGAGGTAAGCGAGCTTCAGTTATATTCATACCACTTATAATTTTAATTCTAGTTATGAGATTTTTTTTAAGTTCTTCGGGAATTATAGCATAGTCTTGTAATTCACCATCTATTCTTATTCGAACTAATAAATTATTAGGCATAGGATCAAAATGAATATCACTAGCTTTTTTATTTATAGCATCTAAAATTATTTCATTAACTATTTCAACAATAGAATTTTTTTCAAAATCAAATTTACGCATTAGAACCACCTATTTTTTCTTACTTTAATTATACAATAAAGATTTTAAGAAAACAATATATTTAAAAATCTTTAATAAAAATAGTATCTTTTATAGAATTTTTATGTTATACTATTTTAGTAATATAGGGAGGGGAACTAAATGAATAATAGTTATATTATTCCGGCTAATTCTAAAAAGTCTCAATTAATACTAGGATTTTTTACTTGGACTGATTTTATTTTATTTGCCGCGGGGGTTTCTTTAACACTCTTATTATTGTTATTAGTTAAAAGTACAGATATTATAGTAATGCTTTTAATATTAATGCCAGCATTAATCACAGGTTTTTTGGTTTTACCAGTTCCTAATTATCATAATGTTTTACAATTTATAACAAATATTTATACTTTTTATACAAGTAGAAAAGCTTATATTTGGAGAGGTTGGTGTTTAGATGGCAAAGACGAATAGTTATTATACAGAAGATTGGATTCCTGTTAGACAAATTTTAAATGGAATGATTGAATTAGAAGATGGGGAATATGTAACAGGGGTAAAAGTTCATCCCCGGAATATTTTTATCGCGGATGCTGGATTACAAAATGCGATAATTGGTAATTTAAGAAATTTTTATAATTCAATTACTTTTGAATTTTGGTTAATTATTGCCGATAGACCTGTTGATATAGGTTTATATTTATCACAATTACAAATATTATATAATAATTCTAATAGTCCTATTGAAAAGAAATTAATCATGGAAGATATTAATAAAGCTAATAGTTTTATGAGTGCAGAGTATAATGTTGTAGATACAGAATATTTTATATTATTTAAAGAAAAAAGAAGAGAATTAATTCAAAAGAAATTACATACTTTAATAAGTGGTTTAGCTAATTCGGGGCTTAATTCTAATCAAACTTCTAATGATGATTTAAGAATGATTTTAGATAATTTCTTAAATGGTGGGGAACATACCACATTTGGGACGGTGATGAGTTAATGAGTAGATTTAAAAGTGAAATTGCTCCAAAGGGAATGGAGTTTAGACCAACAGAATTTACTTTAGGTGGCAAATATTGTACAATTATGACGATTATTAGTTATCCTAAGAGTATTTATGTGGGTTATTTATCAGATATTACGAGTATAAGTGGCGTAAAGGTTGCAATAAAACATATTCCTATTGAATTTAGTACAATTCAAAAAATGTTAAATAAAGAAATTGCGGATTTAAAATTAAGATATCAAAATGAAAGAGATAAAACTATTCAAGAAAGAATAAGACAAGATTATGAATCTTTAGAGCAATTTATTTCGATGCTCGCCGCAACTCAAGCCCGAATTTTTGATTTTCAAATGCATATTATGATAAGTGCTGATTCGAAAGAAGATTTAGATTTAAAGAAAATGCAAGTTAGAACTTATTTAGATGCTTTAGGAATGCGGGGAATTAGTTTAATGTTTGAACAAGAAAAAGTATTAAAATCAATTATTCCTATATTTCCAGCGCAAGATATTGAAAAAAGAGTAGGAACACCTATTCCATCTATTACTTTGGCAGCGATGTATCCTTTTGTTTTTGATAGTATAAAAGATCCAGGGAATGCAACTTTACTAGGAGTAGATTTTTCGGGTGGGGTAGTTTTATTTAATCAGTTCTTATATCAAATTAAGAAAGAAAGTAATCGAAATAATGCCAATGTTATTTTACTTGGTACTTCTGGTTCTGGTAAATCAACCGCGGCGAAGTTACTTTTAAGAACTCATTTACGAAATGGTTGTAAAGTTGTATGTATTGATCCTGAAGGGGAATTAGAAGAAATGACTAAATCTTTAGGGGGAGACTTTATCGATTTAGGTAAAGGGGGAGACTTTGGAATGATTAATCCCCTTGAAGTGGTGGTAGATGCTGATGAAGAAGAAGTAGCTCAAGGGTTAGGCTATACTATTTTAACGAGAACTTTACAACAATTAAAAGCATTTATGAAATATCTTTATCCAACAATTGAAGAAGATGTTTTAACAATGTTTAGTGAAATAGTTCAAGATACATATAAAAGATATAAAATAGATTTTAATACCGATTTTTCAACTTTAACAAGTAATGATTATCCAACTTTTGATGATGTATATGCCACGATTAAAGGTAGAATGCTTTCAATGACGGATGCAACAAGAGAAAAAGATGTTATGGAACGTTTGGAATTAAAGATTAGACCTCTTACTAATGAATTAAGATATTATTTTACGGGACATACCACGCTTCATTTTAATAGTGATTATATAGTTTTTAATATTCGGGAATTAATGAATAGTGATGAAGCTATTAAAAATGCGTTATTCTTTAATATTTTAAAATATGCTTGGGGTTTATGTTTAGATAAAAAT
>CANROL010000043.1 GCA_947632255.1 uncultured Bacilli bacterium | reverse complement strand
CATTCCTGGCATACTTGCTCTTGCACCACTTCTTACAGAAACTAATAATGGATTTTCTTTATCACCAAATTTTTTACCAGTTTCTTGTTCTAATTTAACAATATACTCGTTAATTTGTGCTTGTATTTCTTCATTAATCTCACGATTATCTTCATAATATTTCGTACAAGCTTCAGTAGTTATGGTAAAACCTTTAGGAACAGGTAGACCAATTGAAGTCATCTCAGCTAAATTAGCACCTTTACCACCTAAAAGTTCACGCATATCTTTGTTACCTTCATTAAAAAAGTAAACATATTTTTTTTGCATAATCTTTTCTCCTTCCAAATACTCTTTTAGTATATCAAAACTCCCAAATAAAAAAAAGTAAATTTCATAAAAAAATTACTTTTTTTACATTATTTAGTAATATTAGCTAGTTCTCTTTTATTTTTAAGCGTCTTATTTTCAATATTTACTCTTTCAACGACAAATAGCATAATAATAACATTAACTGTAAATGAACCACCATAACTTAACAAAGGAAGTGGAACTCCGGTTAAAGGAATTAAAGCCAGTATCCCTAATAAGTTAACTAAGATATGAAATAATAAATATAGGAATACCCCATAAGCAAGTAAGCTTAATCTTATATTTTCCCCTTCTTTAGCTATTTTTAAAATACGATATAACATTATAATATAACCAATAATTACTAATATACCGACAATTAAACCTAATTCTTCTACAATAATTGGAAAAATAAAATCAGTATGACTTTCGGGTAAATATAAATATTTTTGACTACTATTACCTAAACCAACCCCAAATACTCCTCCATTGTGGATAGCAATAAAGCCATTACAAACTTGATAACCAGTATCTTCCATATATCTTGAACAAGGATTTTTAAATTTAAATCTTTCTAATTGATAAGAATTTAAAAATTTATTTTTACCAATTAACAAAACTAAACCTAAAATTAATAAAATAATTCCCCCTATTTTAAATAAATCTTTATAATGTTTTTTAATATAGGGTAAACTTAAAAACATAAAAAATATAATACCTAATAATATTAAAGCCGTTCCTAAATCAGGTTGTAAAACTATTAAACCTATAGGAATTAAACATATTAAAATAGGAATAAAATAAGCTAAGATTTTAAGATTTTTTTGTTTATGAAGTTCATTATATATTACTGCCAAAAAAATGATAATTATGGATTTAGCAAATTCACTTGGTTGAAGGGCAAATAAACCTAAATCATACCAACTACGAACATTATTAGTAATTTTACCATATATAAATAAACCAAGTAAAGCAACAATAATACCTATTATACCTAAATAAGAAAAATATTTATATTTTTTAGTTGGAAAACGAATAATTATTAAAAAACCTATTATAAAAGATGCTAAAACAAAGATAGCTTGTCTAATAAAAAAATGATATTGTTCAACATTATAACGTAAAACAGTAGAAACACTAGAAGCTGAAAAAATCATAATTAAACCAAATAAACTATAAACAATCATAATTATTAATAAAGGAATATCCATCTTTTTTAATAATTTCTTCATTGTTACCACCTAGTATAATAATAACAAAACCAAAGCAAAATTTCAAGAAATTAATAATTAAAAGAATAAATCATTTAAAGCTTTACTAATAATGGTACTAATATTATCGACAATTTCTGAAACATGCGGGGATGTATATAAATTATTATCAATACTTAAAACTAAGGGAGCACCAATAGCAATCACGGGAATATTAAAGGTATGACTATCTATTTTTTTACTATCTTTTATGGCACTACCAGGAATAATCCCGGTATTATTTATTTCTAAGCAATTATTTAAATAAGAAGCATTAGAAGTTGCTAAAGTATCAATCATGATAATAACTGTTGGTTTTAATTTTTTAACAACCATTTCAATTAAACTAAAAGAACTAATACCAGTTTTAGCCGTTACTTCAGGATTAAATAAAGCTACTTTAGGAATATTTAAAAAATCTGTAAAATGATTAGTAGCCATGATTTTATTCGTGGTATTTACCCCTAGAGCATCACAAGTAATACTAGAATTACCTAAACCTATTATTAAAGGTTTACTTATTTTTTCTTTTAAAAATACTTTTAAGATTTTCATTAATTCTTTAGTAAGCATTTTTTCATGTTTATTTAAATTAAAATAATCAAAAGAAATAGTATAATAATCCCCTTTTATTCTTTTTAATTTTTGTTCATTATTACTATCTACTTTAAAATGACTAACTTGATAATATTTATGGTTAATTTCATCTATTTTATATAAATTTTCTTTAATAATTTGGGAACAATCTAAAAATACTTTTTTCATTTATAACACCTAATTATATTATTAACAAAATAAAATTAAGATATACAAAAAGATGCTTTTTATAACTTTAAAGCATCTTGTTTAAACCAATTAATATTTAATTTTAAAAGATAGTTATCTATTGAATAAGTACTTGGTAACTTATTATTATCTAAATAATAATTATAGCTTTTGGTTAAATATTTAATAATTTCTAAAGCTGGTTTTTCATTTTCATAACTTAGAAAATAATTATTTAAAAGATTAATTTCGGTAGATTTTAAATTATAAAGAAGTAAAGATATTATAGGAAGATTATCCCCGATTAAAAAACTAAGGGAATTAATACAATTAGCATAATTATTAATAAAATTTTTTCTTTTAGTTATTAAGCGAGCTAGTTTAGATGATAAGATAGAAGTTAGAAAAGGATTATTAATAGTTTTATCATAAAATTTAACAAGATCATTATATATATTTTGATCTTCATTAATATTTAAAGTATCTTCTATTTTAATTTGATGATATAAGGAATCAAAAACTTTATTTTTAGTTTTAAAACGATTACTAGGATTAAGAAATTTATGATAATTATCTTTTAGAGATAATAGTTTAGCTTCAGTTTTTTTAATTATATTAGAATCTGTTAATTCATTATTAAAATACATATTAATATTTTTACGTTCTATAAAACTTTCGATACTTAAAAAATAATTAACTATTTTTCTTTGTTCATAATCATATTCATTTTCTAATAATAAATAAGCATAGATATTAGAATTTCTTTCCTTATTAGGTACTGAATTATTAGGCTCTTTAGCTATACTTAAATTATCTATTGATTGATGACTAAATTTTTCTTTAGAAGTAATATGTCTTTTGTAATTTAATTTATAAATTCTTTCACATATACTAATTTTTGTAGATATATTTGTAGTAGTTAAAAATATATTTAAGAAATTAGGTGGTAAATTTTTAGGTTGATATTTTTCAACATATTCATAAATATTATATAATTGTTTTAAATAATAAAGACGATGATAAATATATTTTTTGGTTTTTTCATCTTTAATTTCATTAGCAAAATATAAATTAATTAATTCAAGATTTTTAGGGGTTTCTAATTTTAATAAATGATTAATAATATCTATATAGGTACTATTTTCATATTTATTAGAATCAATAAAGGTATAAACATTAAATGGAACAATATCTAAAGCTAAATTATTGATAATAGTATTACCTAAAGATGTAGTAATGTGATAAAAATATAGTTTAAGAATATTTTGTTTAATAGGACTTAAATTATTATAAATCTTCTTACTAGTTATATGTCTTACTTTATTATTTAAAGTTTTTAATTTAGGAGTTTTACTTAATTTAGTAATAATATCTTCATCAGTTAAGATAGATGGTGTTTTAGTTGGTTTTAAATTATTTAAAATATTTAGAATAGTATTAGAATTAACTTTATTTAAACGATAAGTATTTATTAATTTATTTAATTCTTTAAACTCTAAATTATATAAATAAACTTTAAAATCTTGTAAAGTAATATTGGAAGATTTTAAATAACAAGCATTATATAAAGGCTTTATCATATCATAATTATTAATAAGTAATTTATAACAATTAATTTTAGTAGTACTTAAATTAGGTTCTAATTGATATTCTCTTATTTCTAAAACTTTAGAGATAACAGAACTTAAACTTGATGATACAGATTTTAAATTAAGATAAAAATTAAAATAGCCTTTTAAATAATATTTACATAATTCATTATCAAAATCAAAGATACCAAGATTAGTTAAAATATTTTTTAAAATAGTATTATTCTTTAAGATATCAAAATAAGTATTAGAAAGAGGAATATTTAAATCAATAAAAAATTGATAGAAATTTTTTAAATTAGTAAGATTATCAGGTGTTATAACTGATTTTAAATAATTATTAATAATATGATAGTCTTGATTATTTATTTGATATTTAACATAATTATTAATAAAAGTTTTAATACGGTCTTCTAAATTAGCATAATTATTATCTTCTAAATGTTTTTGAAAGATTTGATGCCAAACATCATCATTAATTTTTAAATACTCATATTGTTTTTTTAAAGATGTATAAATTTCTTTAAGATTATCTCGAGCATTATTTTCCTCCTTAACTAATTTATTATTTTGGAACCATTCTTTATTTATTTGGAATAAAAGATTTTCTAAATAGTATTCTTTTGGAAAAACACTGTTTAATAAATAATAGTTATAATCTTCATATATTTTACGGATTATTTTTAAAGCTATAAATTCACATTCATGAAAAGCAAAATAATTTCTTAAAATATATATTTCCCGAGTTGATAAAGTATTAACTAGGATATCCATTAAATAAGTATTACTACTTATAACATATATATTACATAATTGTTCTGATATTTTATTGTAAATAGGATTATTTGAATTACTTAGATATTTAGAATAAACTTTACTTAAACCACCTATAATAATATTTCTTAAATGAGCATTAGGAATTAAAGGAAGAAAATAAGCATTTAATTCATTGGTTATAGGAATAAATTCTTCTGTATTCTTTAAATCTCTTTTAGATAAGTTACTGTATATTTCATTAAATAATTCATTATCCGTAGCATGAAAATTATTAATTTCTTGCCATTTTTGAAAATCAATGGTTATTTTATATAAAAGATTATATAATTTAGGATATAAAGTAGAAGATAAGGTACCATTAAAGAAAGAATCAATCATCTTAATATCTTCATCAGTTTCTAAACTAACTAAATAATCAACAATTTTGCGACTTATTTCGCTATCATCTTTAGCATTAATCATTAAATTATAGATATTAGTAATTGGTCTTTTAGTAGTAATTAAATTATGATATTTACGAGATAAGAAACGAATTTTAGTATTAACTATTTTTTTAGTATTAGCATCAGTTAATTTCCCTTTAAAATATAAATCAATATTTTTTAAATCTTCAGGTGTTACTAAACTTAAAACTAAATCAATCATATTACGTCTATCGATATTATATAAATCATTACCTAAAATATAAGCATAAATATTTTCGTAGCTTTTAGGAGCATAATTAGCATTATAATATTTTTCTTTTACTCTTTGTAAAGTTATAGTACCAACACTTTCAGTATCATATATTTTATAAATTAAAACAAAATCTAAATATATTTGATTAATATAATGTTCATTATTATATAAGTTAGTTACAAGATCTTTTTTATCATTATGCTGATATATATCATAATTAAATATTAAACATAATTTATTAAGCATATCATCTTTAGTTAAATCAGTAGTACTTTTCCAAATATTTATTTTATTTAAAAAATTAATATAAAATAAATCATTATTATTACGAGAATCTTCAATGGTATTAAATAAGTTTTCTAAAGTTTGTAAATCTAAATTATATAAAGTATATTTTAAACTTTCCATATCAATAATAGAATTTATAGTATGTAATTTTTCATATAAATAAGATATTTTAGAATAATGTTTAAAAATAATTTTTATTCTTTTATAATTTAGAGAATTTTTAAATTCATTTATTACTTCTTTATTAGATAAAATTAAATATTTAGGGTTAGTATTACTATACTTTAAGATTTCTTTAAATCTTTTAATAATTTCCCCAAGAGGTTCATTGTTGTAGCGTAAACTTTGAGCAATATTAAAATAATCAGCATTATATAATTTTACTAATTCATTATTAAAATCAGAAATACCTAAAGAATTAAGAATTTGATTAAATAAAGAAGAATTAGCTTTTAAATAATTAAAGTATTCATCATTTAAATCTAAGTTTAAATCAGTAAAGAAAACATAAAATTTCTTTAAAACTTGAATTAAATTAATATTTTCTCTTTTTAGTTTTATTAAATAATTATTTAGAAGACCTAGATCTTTTTCCATGACTTTATTTTTAACAAATTTAGTTAATTTTTGATTAATAGTATAATCAAAATTTGTTTCTTTAAAGGGAATTTTAATATTATTCATAAATAATTGTTCCCAAACACTATCTTTTAAACTTAAAAAATTATATTTCTGTTTTAAATTATATAATAAATCATAAATGAAATTACTATTATCAAAAGTAAGTTTATTTTCATTTATTAAATTTTGAATAAATAACAACATATAACCACCCTTTTTTGCATAGTATATTGTAACACATTTTCTTAAAATGTCAAATTAAGCCTTGAATATTTAGAAAATATTTGATAGAATTGATACTGAAACAAAAGAGAGGAGTGTTTTTAATGGCTAATATTAAGAGCTCTAAAAAAGCCATTAAAGTAATTGCTAAGAAAACTGAAAATAATCATGAATTAAAAGCTAGAGTTAAAAATTTAATTAAAGATACAGAAAAGGCTATAGCAGATAATAATGTTGAAGAAGCAAATACTTTATTTAAATCTCTACAAAAATATGTAGATCAAGCTGTTAGTAAAGGTTTAGTTAAAAATAATACCGCTGATAGACAAAAAGCAAGATTAGCTAATAAAATTAAAAATATGAAGTAATTATTGTGTGCTTCTATTTTTTTTGCTATACTATAATGGGTGATGGCAGATGAAGAAAGTAGTTCCTATAATATGTATAATAAGTATTTTAGTAATAGCATTAAATACTAATAAAATTGCTAATTATGTTGTTAATTATTTAAATCATAATAATTATATTAAATTAGATAGTAATAGTATTTATGCTAAAAATAATAATTATAATTTTGTTTTAAATACAAATAATTTTATTCCTTATGGAAAACAACAACTATTAAATATTATTTATACTGTTATTAATAATCATAATAATAATTTTACTTTTTATTGTGCAAAAGAATATAAAAATTGTATTACAGATATAAATGATATAACTAATAATGCAGATTTATTAACACATTTAAATAATTTTGTACATCCTTATAACTCTTTTACTAAAATTAAAACAACTATTGTAGATAATGGGGAAATAAATTTACAAATTGATTATTTATATCCAGATGAAGAAATAGATTATTTAAATAATGAAGTTAATAATTTAATTAATACTTTAATTACAGAAGATTTAAATACTGATTATGATAAAATAAAAGTTATTCATGATTATATTATTAATAATACAAAATATGATTTAGATAATAATAATTATAGTGCTTATGATGCTTTAAAAAATCATAAAGCTACTTGTAATGGTTATACAGATTTAATGGCTATATTTTTAACAAAAATGGGATATGATAATTTTAAGATAGCAACAACAAATAGTAATGCTGATAAGTCTAGTGGACATGTTTGGAATGCTGTTAAAATAGATGATGAATGGTTACATTTAGATTTAACTTGGGATGATCCAGTTAGTAGTGATAATAAAGATTATTTATATCATAAATATTTTTTAATTACCACCAAAGAATTAAAAACTGCCGATAATAATATTACTAGTCATGAACATGATTTTGATATTACTATATATAATGAATTAAAAGAAAAAGAAGTTATACAAGAATAGCTTCTTTTAATTTGTATTAATTTTAATTAACTTATTCTATAAGGATTACCAGCAGTTCCATCACCAGAAGTTAGAGAACCAGCGACTAAATTTATGACAGGGCGAAGACCCTGTTCAGAAGTAGTCACTTCATCATAGTTAACGAATCCATCCTCTCTTAACATCCAAACACTGCCTCCACTATAGGTACTACCCATCACCGGAGTAACTGTCCAATACCAATCACCATTATATAAATAATCTTCATAATTACCTTTATCAAGTGAATTACCAGCATAAATTAATTCATCTAATGTTATTAATCCTATTGGATATTCTAAACTTTGTGTTCCTTCACTGGCTCCTTTTACTGTAAATAAATCATGGGCTATATCAGTACATACAAATTCATAATCATAATTTCCGTCTAAATAATCCTCATATGTTTTAAAAAGCAAAACACTAGTATCGTCATCAACATCCTCGTTGTTCCATAAATTTCCCTCTGAATCATAGGGGTAGTGTGCATAGTTTATATACAAACTACCTGTTTTTTCCTTTATTTATCTATAATTTCTATATTTTTTCTTTA
>CANROL010000042.1 GCA_947632255.1 uncultured Bacilli bacterium | reverse complement strand
GAAATTATTTCATTTCATTACAGCCCCTTTTTTTAAATTAACATTAAATTAAATTATTTACTTTTGCACTTATTTTTAGTAAAATTAAGATGGAGGTAATAAATATGGAATTAAAAGGTTCAAGAACTGAAGCTAACTTAATGGCCGCTTTTGCCGGTGAATCACAAGCTCGTAATAAATACACTTATTATGCATCTCAAGCTAAAAAAGATGGTTATGAACAAATTGCCGCGATTTTTGAAGAAACTGCTGGTAATGAAAAAGAACATGCTAAAATGTGGTTTAAAGAATTACATGGAGGTAAAGTTCCTGATACATTAACTAACTTACAAGATGCTGCTGGTGGTGAAAATTATGAACATACTGATATGTATCGCGAATTTGCTGAAGTAGCTCGTGAAGAAGGCTTTGATCGTATTGCTAAATTATTTGAAGAAGTAGGCAAAATAGAAAAACATCATGAAGAAAGATTTATGAAATTAATTGATAATATCAATGATAATTTAGTATTTCAAAAAGGTGAAGATGTAGTATGGATTTGCCGTAACTGTGGATATGTTTATGTTGGAAAAACTGCACCAATGGTTTGTCCAGTATGTGCTCATCCTCAAAGCTTTATGGAATTAAAAAAAGAGAACTATTAAAGTTCTTTTTTAATTGAAAAATACTATTTATTATGCTAAAATTAAAAATATAGTAGAAGACTACTTAATATAAAAAAAGGGTGATTAAATATGTTTGGAAAAATATTATACATAAGTGATAATAAAGTTATTATCGCCAACAGTAATACCAGTTTAAAAGGTGATTTGCTTAACTTGCATGTTATACTTGAACATGAAGATCAAAAATTATTGGGTGAAATTGTCGAAATAAGAGATGATCAAATAGAAATTCGTTTACTTGGGGAATTTATAAATGGTCGTTATAACAATGGTATTCTTCGTAAAGCTAGTTTAGATAGTAAGATTAGAGTTATTAATCGTGGTGAATTATTAGAATTAATCGGGCAAGAATCAAATAAAACTTTTGTTTTAGGTAAAAGTGCCACTTATAAAGACTTTTATGTCTGTCCTAATATTAATGATTTATTTGCTAATCACATGTGTATTTTTGGAAACTCTGGTTCAGGTAAATCTTGTGGTGTATCAAGAATAGTTCAAAATATTTTAAGTAATAAATCTGCTTTAGCTTATAATGCCAATTTAATCTTTTTTGATTCTTTTGGTGAATATAAAAATGCCTTTAAAAGTATTAATACAATAAATGAATTTTATAATTATAAATTTGTTACTTCTAGAGTTAAAGATCCTGAAGATGTCATGATTAATATACCTTTAAATTTAATGAAAGTTGATGATTTTGGAATTTTATTACAAGCTGATAAGCATTCTCAGTTAACTATTATTGAAAGGGCAGTAAAATACGCTAAAATATTTGCCATGGATACTCCTGAAGCAAACACTTATAAAAATCATATAATTGCTAATGCCTTAATAACCGTATTGTATAGTCAAAATACAACTCGTCAAAAAAAAGACGATATATTTACAATAATTGATACTTGTCATACTAAAGAATTTAATTTTGATGCAGTAATTCCAGGCCTTGGCTATACTAGAAGTTTTAGTGAATGCTTTTTAATAGATTCTCATGGACATTTTGGGGAAGAAGTTTTAATAACTGATTATATTTTAAAATTTATAGATGAAAATATCGATGAAATAAAAGAGCCGGAAAATGCTATATTTACTTTACCAGGTTTAGCTAAAGCCTTAGAATTTACTTTAATAAGTGAAGGATTTAATCAAAATAAAAATATGCATGATGATGCACAATTATTAAAGGTTAGGTTAAATACCATTTTACACAGTGATTTAGCTAATTTCTTTACTGGTGATGAATATGTTAGTCCTTCTAAATTTATTACAAATTTAATAAGTAATAATAATAAAAAATCGCAAATAATTAATATTAACTTAGAAACATTAGATGATGCTTATGCAAAAGCTTTAGTTAAAATATTTTCGCGTATTATTTTCGATTTTTCCAAAGAAAATGCTAATCGAGCAACTATTCCATTTCATTTATTTTTAGAAGAAGCCCATCGTTATATTCAACATGATAATGATGTATTCTTATTAGGTTACAACATCTTTGATCGTATTGCTAAAGAAGGTCGTAAATATGGTGTAATCTTAGATATTATTAGTCAAAGACCAGTTGAAATAAGTGATACCGTTATTGCTCAATGTCAAAATTTCTTAATCTTTAAAATGACTCACCCTAAAGATATTAAATATATTGAAGAAATGCTTCCTAATATCAGTTCGGATGTTATTGAAAAGATGAAAGTATTACAACCTGGAACATGCGTAGCCTTTGGAACAGCTTTTAAAATCCCTATGATTTGTAAACTAGACATGCCTAATCCTCGACCATTTTCAGCCAGTTGTGATGTTTCAGCTTATTGGGATTCTAAGACAGATATTAAAACCGACATTGGTGAGGCAAGTGGACCAGATACCTTTACATCTACTACT
This sequence comes from uncultured Bacilli bacterium, assembly GCA_947632255.1. Taxonomy (GTDB): domain Bacteria; phylum Bacillota_I; class Bacilli_A; order RF39; family UBA660; genus Caccenecus. The sequence continues at coordinate 6,127 of CANROL010000042.1, read as the reverse complement.
TCAGTTAATACTGTGGATACAGATATTTTAAAAGTAAATCAAAATACTAATTTAAATGTAAATCCAGATATGAATATTAATAATAACACTCAAGAGCAACAAAATAATTTAAATCCTGAACCAAATAATAATTTAAATTCTTATCAAAATAATAATTTAAATCCAGCTCCAAATAATGATTTAAATCCAGCTCCAAATAATGATTTAAATTTAAACTTAAATCCCGATTTTAATGCTAATCCAACCAATATGACCAATTAATAGGTAATTAAAATGATAACTTTAACTAAAAATATAAATGAAGCTAATTGTGTAACTCATGCCGGCAATTTTCACGCTGATGATGTTTTTTCGACAGTTTTTTTAGAAAAATTATTTGATAATATTAATTTAATTCGTTTAAATGATTATCAAGATGATGGAACAAAAATTACTTATGATATTGGTTTAGGAAGATTTGATCATCATGGAGCAAATTTCGACAAAACTAGACCAAATGGTATTCATTATTGCAGTTTTGGCCTTTTATGGCAAGAATATGGCCTTAAATATTTAGAAAAGATAAGAGTTAATAATCCCAAAGATGTTTTTCGTATTTTTGATTATTTATTAGTAAACCAAATTGATGCTTTTGATAATGGGGAACTTATTGTAAAAAGTGAATATAATTTATATTTAATAGCGGATTTAATTGAATTATTTCGCCCTAGCTTTGATGAAGAAATAGATACTGATAATTGTTTTCTAGAAGCTGTAAATTATGCCAAGATAATTTTTGATATTATTTTAAAAGATGCTATCGCTAAATCAAAAGCAGAGGAAATATTAAAAGAGAAAATGTCTTCAATAAAGGATAAAATCTTAATTTTAGATAAATTTATTCCTTATGAATTTGCTATATTTGATTTAAAGTTAGATGTAGATTTTGTTATTTATCCTTCTAATCGAGGAGGCTATGCTGCTCATACAGTACCTACATATTATAAGGGATTTATATCAAAAGTTCCTTTTAAACAAGAATGGGCTGGGCTAAGAGATAATGAACTACAAAATATCACTGGGGTAAAAACTGCTAGATTTTGTCATAATAAGTGTTTTTTAGCAACCACGGATACATTAGATGATGCTTTAAAATTAGTAAATTTAACTATAAAATCTTAAAAAAGTTCATAAAAAAAGTGCTAAAGTAGCACTAAACTTAAATGACCTATCTAGGGTCATTTTGTATGTGAGCAAATAATAAATAAATATTTAAAATACCACATACCCCTACAATAGAATAGATAATTCTGGAAATTACTGTTGCTTCGCCAAAAATACTTGCGACTAAATTAAAATCAAAGAATCCAATTAATCCCCAATTTATAGCCCCAATAATTGTAAAAATTAATGCTATCTTTTGTAATGTTTCCATTTAATCACACCCTTTATTACTATTTTAAACCAAATTTATAAAAATATACCAATTAAAAAACTTTTCTATTTTTTAACATATTTTTAAAATACTTAAATATAGTTTAATGAGAAAAGGAAGTGTTATATTGAAAAAGATAGTGCTAATAGCTATCAGTTTAATATTATTAACATCAGGATGTGGTAAAAAATCAAGTGAAGATCTTTTAAATAAATTTACTAATACTGTTAATAATACTAAATCATATATTTTAAAAGGAAATATGGAAATTCTTAGCAACGAAGAAACTTTTACTTACAGTATAGAAGCAGATTACTTAAAAGATGATTTTTATAAAGTTACATTAGTAAATCAAACTAACAACCATGAACAGATTATTTTAAGAAATAAAGATGGTGTTTATGTAATTACTCCAAGTTTAAATAAAAGTTTTAAATTCCAAAGTGAATGGCCAGATTCTAGTAGTCAATCCTATATTTTATCTTCTTTACTTAAAGATATAAAGGCTAGTAAAGAAGAAAAGTTAGAAAAAACAGAGGATGGGTATGTGTTAAAGACCAAAGTAGACTATCCTAATAATGCCGATTTAAATTATCAAAAAATATATTTTGATAAAGATATGAATTTAGAAGGCGTTCAAGTATATAATGATGATGATACAGTGATTATTAAAGTTAATTTCACTTCTATTAACTTGAAAGCCGGTTTAAAGGAAGACGATTTTCTTCTTGAAGATTTAATTGATACTTCAATTAATAATAAAAATCCAAATTCCAACAACGACAAAAATTCATCAAATAATAATTCAAATACCAATAATTCAACAAATAATGACAAAAATAGCCAAAATAATACCAATTGTACTAATGAAGAATGCGATACTAAAAGCAGCAATATTCTTGACTCCATAATTTATCCTTTATATATACCAAGTGAAACCTATCTATCAAATAGTGAAAAAATTGATACTGACAGTGGTAATCGCGTTATTTTAACTTTTGCTGGCGATAAAAACTTTGTTTTAATTGAAGAGGTAGCCACGGTATCTAGTGAGTTTGAAATAATTCCAGTTTATGGTGATCCTGTAATGCTTAGTGATACTGTCGCCGCTAAAAGTGCCAATTCCATGTATTGGACAAGTGAAAACGTTTCATATTATTTAACTAGTAATGATTTATCAACAAAAGAAATGGTTACAATCGCTGAATCTTTAAGTAACACAAAAACAGTTTCTGTTGGAAAATAACAAGTATAAAGAAGAACTAAACGTCCAAAAAGTTTTACAAATAGTTGCGTTCTTCTTTTTTTCTTGCTATAATTTAATTGGTGAAAAAAATATGGCAAAAAAAATTAAAGCAAAAAGAATAAAAAAAGAAAACTATGTGAGTGAAGATCAAAATGAAATAAAGCACTTTATTATAATACTCATAATTATATTACTTCTAATCGTGGGTGCTTACTTCTTTACAAGAATATTTGTATCAAAAGACTTATTAAATAATGAAGAAAAAACTGTAACTCCTGGAAATATTGATTATGATACAACATTAATTGGTGCAATGTTAAATAAACCTGAGGAAGAATATTATGTAATGCTTTACAATAATAAAGATGCTGATTACATTTACTATACAGGAATTGCAAATAATTATTCTAATGTTAAAAATCATTTAAAAATTTATCTTGCTGATATATCTAATGAATTAAATAAAAATTATATAAGTGAAGAAGAAAATTTAAAAATTGAAAACATTGAAGATTTTAAAATAAATACTCCAACTTTATTAAAGATAAAAAAAGGTAAAGTTAGCGATGTTTATAAAACTAAAGAAGAAATGGCAGATGTTTTAAAAGCTGTTAATGATTAATTTAAGAAGTATTAATAACTAATTAAAGAATAAGATTAGAATTAATACTTTTTTATTATAATTACAAAAAACTAAATAAATTGTCAATATTTGTCAAATAAAGTTAATATTATGCAAAAAATTATATTAAAAAATAAATAAGGCGTAAAATAAAAAGCTTAGCAATTATTATAATTGAAATTTAACAATAAAAAAATTAAAATACTTTATCTTTAAATAAAAATATGATAATATTAAAATAGAAAGTGAAAAGATTGTGGGGTATATTAAATGAAAGATAAAAATAATAATAAAATAAAAAAAGTAGGTTTTTCATTAGGTGAAGTTATAATAATTGTTATAATAACTAGCATTGTTTCTGCTTTAACTATTGGTGTATTGTTATATAACAATAATAAAATAACATCTAAAGTAACATATAAAGATTTAGAAAAAGATGATAATTTAAATCAGTTTTTAGAAGTTTATGCAAATATAACTTCAGAATATTATGAAAATGTTGATAAAAAAGCTATGCTTCAAAGAGCTATTTCTGCCATGATGGGATATTTGGGTGATGATTATACAACATATTTAGATGATGATGACACTAGTGAATTATTAAGCAGTTTGGAAGGTAAATATGAAGGCATAGGAGTTTCAATTAATAATGAAACCAAAGCTTTAATTAAAGTTTATCCTCATACTCCTGCAAGTAAAGCTGGATTATTGGACAATGACATAATAATTGGAGTTAATAATGATGATGTAACAGCTTTATCAGGTCAAGAGGTAGTTAATAAAATAAAAGCCCAAAAAGGACAATTTACCTTAGTTGTTAATCGTGGGAATGAAACCTTAACATTTACTTTAAGCAATGAAGAAATATTAAAACCTTGTATAGATTATGAATTATTGCAAGATTCTAAAATAGGTTATATAGCTATAACTGCTTTTTCACAATCATTAGAAGAACAGATGCATATAGCATTAGAAGATTTAGAAGCATCTGGGATGACCTCATTAATTATAGATTTGCGAGATAATACAGGAGGATATTTAGATGCCGCTCATAGTGTTGCTAGTATTTTTTTACCAAAAGGAAGTATAATTTATAGTTTAAATGAAAAAAATAAAATTACCAATTATAAAGATTCAACATCAGAAAAAAAAGATTATAAAATAGTTGTTTTAACAAATAAAAATACTGCTTCAGCCTCAGAAATTTTAGCTGCTGCATTAAAAGATGTATATGGAGCAACTTTAGTAGGGGAAACTACCTATGGCAAAGGTAAAGTTCAACAAACGATGCAACTTGACGGTGGAACAATGATTAAATATACATCAGCTTATTGGTTAACTCCTAATGGTACATGTATAGATGAAGTTGGTATTACACCTGATTATATTATTCAAAATGAATTAATAAAAGATGATAATGGAAATGTAATAGATGTTGTAGATAATCAATTAATAGAAGCACAAGAGTTATTAAATTAGAACAAAGTATTTTATGAATTATTTTAATATTAAACGATAAAAATATACCTATTAAAAAACAATATATATAAATAAATAAAATGCATTTTTTGTCAAAAATATAAATATTTCGACAAAAATTTTAAATAAACAAAAATATATCAAAAGTACTTTATATGTAAAAATATGATCAAAATAATATAAAATAATGTATAATTTAACAAAAATAAAGACTTTTTAAATAAAATTTGATAAAATATAATTATGTTTAAAGGTTAGGGGATAAACTTTTATGGATAATATTAAAATAGGAGATAAATTAGAAATACATTGTTACAAACATAATGGTAAATTACATCAAGTTTGCAATGAAGCTATTGTTTTAGATGTAGATTTATCAAAAATTGTTGTTGCCAATGATCATGCAAAATTAACGGAAGCAGATGGCCGAAGTTACAGAGCCAAAGAACCAGCTATATTAATTTTTTACAAAAAAAATTGGTTTAATGTTATTGGACAATTAAAAGATTTTGGTTTATTTTATTATTGTAATATAGCAACACCATATATAATAGATAACAATATTATAAAATATATTGATTATGATTTAGATTTACGAGTTTTTCCGGATGGAGGCTTTAAGATTTTAGATTATAATGAATATAACTATCATAAAGAATTAATGAATTATCCTCCTGAAATTCAAATGATTATAAAGTCAGAGCTATCAAAATTAATAAATATGAAACGTGAAAATATTGGCCCATTTAAGCCAGGATTAATAAATAAATATTATGAAAAATATCAAGAATTAAAAAGAAATTAAAAATACATTGAAAAAAATTTTAATGTATTTTATTTTAAGCAAAAAAAGTATATTTAAATAATATTCAAAATAAAAAGGTTCTTATTAAAACAAAAATGCATATATTGTAATAGTGATATAATAATATATAAATTTACATTATGGTAAAATATAAATAAATAAGCTAAAATATGACAAAATTAAACAAAAAAACAAAAAAATCAAAAAAAACTAAAAAAATTTTCAAAAAAGTGTTGACAATATTTTAGCATTTTGTTATATTACTAATGCACTTGACAAAAAAGCTTAAAAAAAAGCTATAAATCAATTAATTAAAAAATTGAAAAAAAGTGCATAAACAAAAAAAGTTGTTGACAAAGCTCGTGAAAAGTGTTATAGTATGCTTACGCGATGCGGAATTAGCAACGTGGAAATGATCTTTGAAAACTAAGTTAAAAAGTCAATTTGAGTAGCTTAGATTAAACTTTATAAATATCGATTTAAATATAAATCTTTTTTATTGAGAGTTTGATCCTGGCTCAGGATGAACGCTGGCGGCATGCCTAAGACATGCAAGTCGAA
>CANROL010000041.1 GCA_947632255.1 uncultured Bacilli bacterium | reverse complement strand
CTAATTTTATTATACTATAACAATTGGGTGTTTTCATTTTTTTGCCTTAAAAACGCCACTTTTCATCATTTGAAAAGCGGTGTTTAGCACTTATATATTTCCAGTGCTTTCAAAACACGGAAACTCAAAGTAATATTATATAGATTTTAATTTGAAAAAACACATATAAAATTTTTTGCCTTAATTACTGGCATATTTTAAAATTTTACACCTTTTTGCACCCACTTTTTTGCAAAATTTACACCTTTTTGTACCCACTTTTGATTTTTGAACTTATTTTACTTATATTTCGTTATATTCATCTTTAGTTATATTTTTAGGAAATTCATTAATTATTAAACTAGTTGTTGTTAAAAGCATACCGGCAATAGAGATAGAATTTATGATGGAATTTTTTACAACTAAATAAGCATCCACGACATTAGTTAAAGTAATATCTTCATATTTATCAGTGGCAACATTATATAAAATGTTGAAGTTGTGGGATTTTATTTGTGATATAATTGGATTTTTGTCTAAACCAGCATTAGTTAATATTTGTTCTAAAGGTTTTTGAAAAGCTATTTTTAATATTTGATTACCTATACTATTTAAATCTAATTGAGAACCTATTTTATATAAAATAAGACCCCCACCTGGTAGAATGCCGTCACGAGTACTTTTTAAGGCCCATAAGGCATCTTCATAACGCATTTTCTTTTCTCTTCTTTCAGTGGTAGTTGGGGCACCAATTTTAATCTCGGCATAACCAGTAGTAAGCATGGCTAGACGTTTATTTAATGTTTCATTATTGTATGAATTATTTTTAATTTCTTCTAAATAATTTTTAATGTGGGAATCTAATTTAAAACTAATTTCGGTTGTTTCATTATTAATTTTAAGATGATTTATAAAACCAAGATTAGAGATATTATTTAAGTTATGATTAACTTCAGTATTAGTAATATGAGCAATATCGGTTATAATATTTTGCTCTTCAAGACCATATCCAGGAGTTTTTAATAAAATAATATTAAGGGTACTATCTAGATAAGCACTTATAATTTCATTTATAAAATCATCACTGTAATCTTTAGCAATTATAATAATAGGTTCTAAATTTTGAGCATTAAAATTAATAATAGAACTTATTTCTTCACTATAATTTATAATTTCCGTGGTAATAAATATTTTAACATTATCTAAAACTAAGGAAGCTTTATTTTTCATAAAGTAAGGTGATGCTAAAATAGTGTCAAATAGATAACCATTTTGATAAGTAACACTTGTTTTTTCATCATTACTTTCAGTTAAATAAATGTTTTCTTTAACTTTTTTATAGGCTTTAGTTAAAGTAGTTCCAATTATTTCATCATTAGAAGCAATACTAGCAATATTTTCTAAAGTTTTAGTATTTAAATTTAATTTTTCCTTATTTAAAAGATTTAATATATAATCTTTAGCTAAATCAAGTTCTTTTTTAATTATTAATGGATTTAGGCCTTCATTAATTAACTTAATTCCTTCTTCATAGATACTTTCTAATAAAACTAAAGTTGTGGTAGTGCCATCCCCAACGGTTTCATTAGTTTTAATTGAGGCTTCTTTGGCTAATTCTAAAATAGTATTAATTATGGGATCTTCACTGGTGATATTCTCGGCAATAGTAACACCATCATTAGTAATAAATGGTGAAAAATCCGAGTGATCAATAATAATATTTGAACCTTTTGGTCCTAATGTTGTTTTTACGGTATCACATAAAAGTTTTAAAGCTTCTTGCATTTTTTCTTTTAATAAATCATTACTTACTACTTTTTTCAATTTCATTCCTCATTTCTATAATATTTTGCCAATATTTCTTTGGCATAAAATTTAGTCGACAACGGTCATTTTTTCTTTCTTTAATACCAATAGTATCATAAAAAGTACACCACAAGTCAGTATAAAAATCATCATTATAATTACTATCTATTTTAATATTTTGTTCGGGGATTAAATAATAATTCTTTTTATCATAAATGCTTATAATTCCCCTTTTGGTATCATGTAGGATCCAATACTCATTTTTTAGGCGAGCTTTAAAGTGATTAGCTAAAATGGTAATAACATTATTAGTTGGATTAATTTTCGCATATAACACATGGTTAGCTAATTCTTTAAAACGAACAAAGCCTTTTAGTTTATGAGCTTCCCGGCTAACATATGAACTTATTTCTAAAGACTTAGATACACATTTTAAATTACGTCTTAATAAGATACTATCGCCATATTTTAAATAATTCAAATAAAAATAATAGATTATTAATTCTTTTTTAGAATCACTTGATAAATAAACATTAGTCATAATTTTAAATACAGAATTATTATTAGCTAAAGATTTAACTAAATTGTAATCTGGTTTTAAATTAGTAAATATGTCTTCACTAAATAAATTTGCTTCATGATTAATTGGTTTAATATCATCGGGTTTAATATTTAAATTTATTAAATGATTTATGAGAGTTAAAAGACTTACAAAGTTGTCTTCATAAATATATGTTTTCATGAAAATAAACTCAATTGGTTAGAATTAACACTTGTTGGTTTTGATTCTAAGACCAAATTACTTTCAATAAATTTTTGATTAAATAAGCTTGGGTTTATAAAATATCGGTGATTGCAAGTAATAAAGTATTGAGCTCTTTTAATAACAACACCCATTTTCTTTAAATCATTAAAGTTAATTTTAAATACTTGACGAGATTTAATAATGCGTTTAGCTGAGGTTACACCAATTCCCGGAACTTTTAGTAAATCATAGTAGGAAGCTTCATTTATTTCTTTTGGGAATTCATTTAAATGACGAAGAGCATAATCAGCTTTAGGATCAAGTAATAAATTAAAATTAGGATTAGTGCTTGATAATAAATCATCAACTTTAAAATTGTAATAACGAAGAAGCCAGTCGGCTTGATATAGGCGATTCTCTCTTTTTAAAGGAGGAGTTTTTAGGCTGGGAAGTAATTTATCTTGATTAACCGGAATATAGGCTGAATAAAAGACTCTTTTTAAATCATAAGTTTTATAAAGATTAGCACTTTTGACCATAATATCATAATCAGTGTCAGATGTGGCCCCAATAATCATTTGGGTACTTTGACCGGCGGGAGCAAAATATTTAGAGCGATTATTTTTAACGCAAGACATGATATTGGCAACTTTATCACTATCTTTGTTAGGAGCTAATAATTTTAAACTTTCTTTAGTTGGGAGTTCAATGTTAGCACTTAAACGATCTACTAACTTTCCTAATTTTTTTACTAAAACTTCACTGGCTCCTGGGATTGATTTAGCATGGATATAACCATGAAAATTGTATTTGAAACGCAGTAAACTAATAGTTTTAATTAATAATTCCATAGTATAATCGGGACTTTTAATAATACCAGAACTTAAGAATAAACCTTCAATATAATTACGACGATAAAAATTAATTGTTAATTCACAAACTTCTTCCGGTGTAAATATCGCACGTTTGATATTATTGCTTTTGCGATTTAAACAATATTTACAATCAAAGATACAACAATTAGTTAGAAGTATTTTTAAAAGGGAAATACAACGACCATCACTAGCAAATGAGTGACAAATACCACTTACGGAAGCATTACCAAGGCCATTTTCATTTTTACGCGTGCTACCACTGGAAGAACAAGAAGCATCATATTTGGCACTATCGGCTAAAATTCTTAATTTTTCTTTGATATCCATTTTATTTCACCTATAATTATTATAGCAACTAATGTACGTTTTGTAAACATATATTCGTTATTTTATGATGACAATTTTTACCACAAAAAAACTTATTTATTTCAATAAGCTTTTAATAGTTAATTATTTTAAAAATAAGATTAGAGATATTACAAAGAAGATAACACCAAGAACTAAAGTAAAGCGACTAATAAATAGTTCAAAGCCTCTTTCTTTCATATTTTGAAATAAAGTTTCATTACCACCACTGATGATTTGGCCAGCATCACTAGCTTTATCTCCTTGTAATAAAACAACAGCAATTATTAAAACAGATACTATTAATAAAATTGTTTCTAACATTATAATCATTCCTTTGTATGAAGTATTATAGCAAATTTTTAGGAATTGTACAATATTTTTTGTGATTTTATTGAAATATCGTTAATATATATGCTATTTTGGCTATTTTGAAAATAATTCACTATGACTTCCGGTTGATAATAAAATAATAATTAATTCTTTATTTTCTATTTTATATATTAATAACCAATCCGGCTCGATATGACATTCTTGACAATTCTTATAATATTTATTGTTAACTAAATAATGATTGCGGTATTTATCATCTAGTTTTTCATTATTACCTAATTTTAAAATTACTTCTTTTAATTTGTCTAAATCTTTTCCTTGCTTATTTAATTTTTTTAATTGTTTACGAAATTCTTGGGTAGTTTTTATTTCATATAATGTAGATTTAGTTTCGATCTTCATTTAAAATATCTTCAAACATTTTATCAACATCATGGTATCCTTTAGAATCCACTTTATTGTTTAAAATATCTTCTCCTTCTTTTAATGCTTTTCGTAAACTATGAGTAGGTTTTTTAGCACTTACTTCAAAAGGTATAGCCCATTCACTAATAGACTTTTTTAAAAACATATTTATCGCGGTACTCATATTTAGACCTAAATCATTAAATAGAATTGTAGCTTCTTCTTTTACTTCTGTTGGGACATTAACATTTATTATACTTGTTAGACTAGCCATATTAACACCACACTTTCTGTATATATATTTTAATATATTATATGTTTATTGTCAATATATTATATGTATTTATATGTATATTATCTATATATTAGATGTATTTTGTAATTAGTTCTTCATTAGGTTTAATATTTGCTAAATTAGACCAAGTAATAGGAAGTGATATACTAGGTTTTTCTTTTAGCCTTAAGGAATAGGGAGCAACACTGGTTGCACCTTTAGTGTTTCTTTCCCAATCAATAAACACTTTATTTTCACGAGCTTTAAGTCTAATATTGCTGGTGTATTTATCCGGAAAACGGGCTTCCATTAAATCGGCAATATTCTCGGCAATTTTGGTAAATTTAGACCAAGTAATTTTACTGTTAATTGGTACTAAAATGTGATAGCCCTTCCCTCCACTGGTTTTAAGAGTAGCTTTTAAATTAAATTCTTTTAAAATGCCTTTTAAATCTTTAACAGCTTCCCTTACTTTTTGGATATTTAAACCAGCATCAGGATCTAAATCAAAAACCATTAAATCAGGATGGTTTAAATCCGTAATTTGACTCCCCCAGATATGGAACTCATAACTATTCATTTGAATTTCATAAATTAAGCCTTGTTCATCTTTTATATAATAAAAATCTTCTCTATTTCCTTTAAAATTAGGGATAGTTACTTTGCCTAAATAGGGATTAGTTTCAAAATGCTTTTTAAAAAACTTTTCACCTTTATAACCATCAGGCATTCTAATTGTGCTTATTAAACGATTTTTAATATATGGTAACATTTTTTTAGCTATTTTATGATAATATAGAGCTATATCAAGTTTGGTTATTTTAGGATTTTTAAAGATTACTTTATCGGGATTAGTTATCTTAATTCCACATACAGTGGAATTTTTTATGGATGTTCTGGGCTTTTTAGTCTTTGCTTTATGATTAGCAATTTCATTCATAGTGCGATTAGTTTTAATACTGGTTTCATAATCTTGGATGTTTAGAGAGTTTACATATTTATCTTTTTCTTTTATTAATAACCAATTATCTTCTTTAAAATAAACTAAAGTAAATGTACCTTTAAGACGTTTACCATGTAAGATAAATTTAATAAAACCATGTTTGTAATCATTTTTAAAATTGCCTATTGGTTCATAGTAGCCAATATCCCAAAGCATAACAGTACCCCCACCATATTCACCTTTAGGAATAGTGCCTTCAAAAGTGCGATAAGATAATGGATGATCTTCAACATGAACGGCAAGTCGTTTATCTTTAGGATTAGTGGATGGTCCTTTGGGTACGGCCCAACTTAGTAATACTCCATCTAATTCTAGGCGAAAATCATAATGATCACGACGAGCTAAATGATGTTGGATACAATATTTTAATTTTTTGCTTTTTTTCGCAACTTTTCCTATAGGTTCTTTGGTTTTATTAAAATTTCTTTTATTATTATATTTTTTTAAATTTGCCATAGTACATAACCTCTTTATTAGTTTGGCAAAAATTAATAATAATATAATTAATATTTTTTAATAATATATTATAAGAGGTATTTATGAAATATAAAAAAGTTATAATTGGAGTTACAACTCCTCTGGATTATGTTGATATAATTAGAAATACCATATGTTTAAATAAAGGAGGTATCATAGGTAACTATAGTTATTGTTCTATATGTTATCCTGTTTTAGGAACTTTTAAGCCTAATAAAGATGCAAAACCTTATATTGGTACATGTAATAATTTAGAAATAGTTGAAGAAGTAAAATTAGAAATTGTATGTAATAAAAAAGATATTAAAAAGATTATTAAAGAAATTAAAAAAGTTCATCCTTATGAAGAACCATGTATTACAATAATGCCTTTGTTAGATGAAAAATATTTTTAAAATTTATTGATTTAGCTTGTCTAAACACTGGAATTCACCTATATTTTTTGATATAATATGATTAGTAGAAATATATAAAATCTATTGTAGAAAGAAAGGGTGGTTAAAATGGAAAATAAATTAGAAGAATATCAAGAAAAAACATTTGAAGATATTAAACATATCGATGAATTTGGAAATGAATATTGGGAAGCAAGAGAATTAATGTTAGCTTTAGAATATTCAAAATGGGAGCATTTTGCAAAGGTAATTAGTAAAGCAAAAGAAAGTTGTAAATTAAGTGGTTTTAATGTGGAACAACATTTTCCCCTTAAAGGGAAAACGATAAAAATGCCTAAAGGAGCTACTAAAGAAGTTATAGATTATAAGCTTTCTCGCTATGCATGTTATTTAATTGTACAAAATGCTAATCCTGCTAGACATAAAACAGTTGCTTTAGGTCAAACTTATTTTGCAGTACAAACTAGAAAAATGGAATTGACAGAAGAAGAATTTAATAAATTAAATGAAGATGAAAAAAGATTATATAGAAGAAAACAAACAAAAGATGGTAACAAAACATTATATAAAATTGCTAAACAAAAAGGAGTTAAAAATTTTGATAGCTTTACCAATGCCGGCTACCGAGGATTATATAATGGTGAAACTGCGAATGATATAGCTAAAAGAAAAGGTTTAAGATATCGAGAAGATATTTTAGATAATATGGGAAGCGTAGAATTAGGAGCAAACATATTTAGAATTTCACAAACAGAAGCATTGTTAGAAATGCAAAATGAACCTAATGAAATAAAAGCTACAAATACACATTATATAGTAGGAAAAGCAATTAGAGAAACTATGAAAAAATTAGGTACTACAATGCCTGAAGATTTGCCTACTCCTAAAAAATCAATTAAAGAATTAGAAAAAACAGAGTTACAAAAAATTGAGGCAAATTAAAAAATTTAGTTATTATTATAAATAAAAAAGATTGATGTATATTTCTACAAGTTGTAGTTGACCAAATTTTCAAAGAATTTATTATTAGTATATTTACTGTTTTAAAGAATCTTTTTAAGGTTCTTTTTTAATTTAATTATTTAAAAAAAGCCCATATTCTAGGCTTAATAAACAATATGGGGCAATAAAAATATGAGTTTTGCATTCAAGTAAAAAAGTATTTAGTACTACTTGATGAATTATTTCTATTTATTATGATTTAAAACTTTTTCTACTTCATTAATTAATTCTTCTTTTTTAGGAATATAATAAGTATAAGTAGAAGCAAAAACATTGTTTGAAAGTCCACCTAAAGCATAATCAATTGCAATATCCTTTTTACTTCTACAAAGAATTATACCTATTGGTTTATTATCGTCTTTATCATTTATTTCTTCATTATAGTAATTTAGATACATATTCATTTGACCGGCATATTCAGCTTTCATTTGTCCAACTTTTAAATCAATTAAAACATAACATTTTAATATTTTGTTATAAAAAACCACATCAACATAATAATGAGTATTACCTAAAGTAATTCTTTGTTGAGTGCCCACAAACATAAAACCTTTCCCTAATTCAAGCAAAAATTCTTCAATATGTTTTACTAGCTTTTGCTCTAAATCTTTTTCTAAAATTGGTTTATTTTCTTTAACTCCTAAAAATTCAAATACATAAGGTTCTTTTAATACATCTTCAGGTGTATTAAGTGTTTGTCCAACTTTTGATAATTCATAAACTTTTTCCTTATTCTTTTTTCCTTCAGAAAGTAGTAATCTTTCAAATAAAGAAGTTTCTAATTGTCTTTTTAATTCTCGTACGCTCCAGTTAGAGTTAATACATTCTTTTTCATAAAAGTTTCGCTCCTCAACATTCTCAATACTTAATAATTCACAATAATGAGACCAACTTAATTTAACAGACACTGTCTGTTGTTTTGGATATTCTAAATAAAATCTTCTCATGTACTGTAAGTTTGAAACAGAAAATCCTGTACCTAAAGTTTTTCTTAATTCCTTAGAAAGTTCTTTCATAACCTGTTTTCCATATTCTGCTTT
>CANROL010000040.1 GCA_947632255.1 uncultured Bacilli bacterium | reverse complement strand
CTTACATAATAAATTAAAAAGAGTGTAATAGTCAATTCAATTGATGAATTAAATATTACACTTATATGGTACCAGGTTATTATGATTAGAAAAGCTAATATAACTGATGCAAAAGAAATTGTTAAAGTAAATATGTTAGGTTGGAAAGAGACTTATAAAGGGATATTTCCTCAAAAATTTTTAGATAGTTTAAATATAAATGATGAAAATAGCATAATGAAATGTGAAGCTAAGATAAATGAATATGCTGTATGTGAAATGGATAATAAAATTGTTGGTATTATTCGCTATGGCAAAAATAAAAAAAATTATGATGATTCTTATGGTGAAGTATATGCTTTATATGTTGAAAAAACTTATCAACATCAAGGAATAGGAACAAAACTTATAGAATTTGCTTTTAATGAATTAAAACATAATTTTAACTCTGTTTTAATTAGTACTTTAGTTGATAATCCAGCAAATGAATTTTATAAAAATATAGGGGGAATATTAATAGGAAATAGTAATTTTATTTTAGAAAATAATTCTTATTTAGAAAATTTATATGAATTTAAAATAGATTAAAATTATAAAGTATTTTATTTAGTGTTAATGAATAAATTAAATTAGAACTATATGACTAGTTCTTTTTATTTTAAAGGGGTTATCATGAAAAGTAAGAAAGAAAAAAAATATTTAACAACTAATTTTAAATATAGTGAAGAATATAAAAATAATAAAGAAAATATAACTGAAGAAGAACTAAAAACTATTTTTAATAAAAAATATTTTAAGTATATAAAAAGAATTGAAAATAGGGAAGAGTGATAAGACTGGATAAGGGTAATAATTTAAAAAAAACTGTACTATATTTAAGATTATCAGAAGAAGATCGAGATAAACTTACAAAAGAAGAATTATCTGAAAGTATTAAAAATCAAGAGTTGATGTTAAGAGAATATGCTGCTTGTGAAGGCTATATTATCGTGGGTGTTTATAGTGATGAAGATTGGTCGGGTGGGGACGCAACTCGTCCTGAATTTAATAAAATGATAAAAGAATGCGCAATGGGTAATGTGGATATTGTTTTGTGTAAAACTCAAGCTAGATTTGCTAGAGATTCTGAACTTATAGAAAAATATATCCATAATAAATTTCACGAATGGGGCGTTAGATTTAAAACCATTGTAGATAGAATTGATAATGCTAAAAGAGAAACTAAAAAAACAAGTCAAATTTTAGGTTTGACTGATGAATGGGCGCTTGAAGATACATCTTTAAATATTCGCGAAACATTTAGATCAAAAAGAAAAGATGGTCAATGTACTGCAAGTTTTGTTGTATATGGATATTTGAAAGATCCAGAAAATAAAAATCATTTAATACCTGATGTTGTTACTTCAACTACGGTAAAAAGAATATTTGATGAATATATGAAAGGATATGGTTTAGATAAAATAGCAAAAAGGCTTAATGATGATAAAATATTAAGTCCTCTTGAATATAAAATGGCAAATGGTTCTAAACTTAAAATACCTTTATTAAAAAAATATTTTGCTTATGATTGGATTGATAAAGCAGGTACACATATTATTGATGTTAATTTTAAAAATAAAGAAGATCAAGTATTAAATAATTTAATCACTTATAATTATATTACTACTGATATGAAAAATTTTAATAATAAATGTGATATTACTTTAAAAAGTTATTCTAAAGATAGAACTAAAATATATTATTCAGAAAAAGAAGATTTAGATATTGGTAAATTTAACGAAAAGGATTTTATTCTTATAAAAGAAAATGATATAATTCCCAAAACTGCTAAATGTATTGCAACAATTACAAAAGAATTAGACAGAACTCATATTATTCATTATCAATTTGAGATAGGATTAAAAGAAAACTTAAAACATGAAAAATATTATTTTGATATTAAAGGATATGTTGACAATAAAAAAGTAAATTTAGAATTTGCAAAAAATATAAGAAGAAAAATGAAATGGTCTCAACAATCAATTAAAAAAATTCTTAAAGATGAAGTTTATATTGGGAATATGGTACAATTTAAAACAACTACTGTAAGTTATAAAAATCATACAATTATTAAAAATGGTGATGAAGATAGAATAAGAAAAAATAATACACATAAAGCTATTATTGAACCAAGTATTTGGTATAAAGTTCAAGAAAGATTAAAAGAAAAGAGTAGAAGTTCTAAAAATGGCACTATACAGGTATTTTCTAATAAAGTATATTGTATGAATTGTAATAGGATTTTTTCTAAATGTGGACGAAATTTTGCAAATGGTTTGGGATATTTATGTTGTAAAGATAAAAATAATAGTTGGGCTAATTGTGATAATAAAAAATGGTTAAGAGAAGATGAATTACATAATTTGGTTATAAATAAAATAAATAATATATTAGATAGATTTTATGATGATAATGTTCTTAATAAATTAAATAATGAAGAAATAGAACAAGATATTTTTAATGAAAAATTAAATGCCCTTAAAAAAGAAGAAACAAAAATTATTGCTGATTTACAAAATAAAAGGACATATTTTCAAAAACTATATGAAGATCGAGCTTCTGGATTACTTCCAGAAAAAGAATTTTTAATTTTAATGAATAAGTATAAAGATGATAATGCTATGTTAGAAGATAGATTGAATATTGTTAAAACTAAGAAACATATATTTAGTAAATATCGTCATATTGATAAATTAAATGTTGAAATTATTAATGATTTTATAGATAAAGTTATTATAGGTTCATATGACGAAGAAAAAAATCATAGAGATTTAAAGATAATATGGAATTTTAATATATAGAAGATTTAAACAATCAAGCAACTGGTGCTATAGGACCAACAGGGCCTAAAGGAGCTAAGGGAAATGATGGCACAAGTGTAACAATATTAGGTTATTATGATACATATCAAGAATTAACTAGTGCTCATCCTACGGGGGAAGTAGGTAATTCTTATTTAGTTGAAGGGGATTTATATGTTTGGTCTAAAGAAACTAATGAATGGGTTAATGTTGGTCAAATTAGGGGTCCAGAAGGTGAGATAGGTCCAACGGGACCAGAAGGAAAAACTGGACCAATTGGTCCTCAAGGGAAACAAGGAATACCTGGTCCCCAAGGACCTCAAGGAACTACCGGAAAACAAGGCCCTAAAGGGGATGTTGGACCCCAAGGTCCTAGAGGGGAGCAAGGTCCAGAAGGTCCAATGGGGCCTCAAGGTTTGCCTGGTTTAACTAGTCTTTCAACTTCATATTTTGTTACTACTAGTGAAGATTATCCCGATGGGGAAGTTATTGCCCCAACATATAATGTTCCTATTGAAAATGTCATTTTAGATATGGATAAAAATTTTTATTTTAATCAGGATAATGATACTATAACTTTTTTAAAAGCCGGTACATATTTAGTAGTTTTTAGAGTTGAAGCTAAACTGCAAAATGAACCAATTATTCCCGGATCAGAAATTATTTCATTAGGTTTTAGAGTAACTAGTAGTCCTACTATTTATGCGGGGTGTTCTGTTATAGGAAATACTAAGGATTATTCACAACTTATTGGTTTTGGAACTATAAATATAGTTGGACCTGAAATGGCTGAGATTATTAATACAAGTAAGAATAATATTATTATTGGGGGACCAAATATTGATGATTTATCAACAGAATCTTTTTTTGCTAGTCCTATTGTTAGTATTTTAGTTTTAAAAATAAAATAATAGTAATTTTTAGTAATAATTTGTCTAAATTTGGTGAAAATATAAATAGAGAAAAGAAAGGGGTTTAGTATGAAAAAAAATATTTTCTCAGTAATACTTTTAGGCTTATTTTTATTACTAACTTTGA
Organism: uncultured Bacilli bacterium; assembly: GCA_947632255.1. Classification (GTDB taxonomy): domain Bacteria; phylum Bacillota_I; class Bacilli_A; order RF39; family UBA660; genus Caccenecus. The sequence goes on along the minus strand of CANROL010000040.1, from coordinate 5,049 downwards.
CAACTAATGTTTTTGCTGCCGAAGGACTTGGAAGTGTTAGAGTAATAAGTGCAGGTACATCAGATATTGATAAGAATGGTTCAAAAACAATTACAGTAAAATATACAGCAGGTAATCTTCAATGGTATCAAAAAGATGTAAATATTGGTCGAACTGTTGATGGGTATTGGATTGGTATTAGAATTGATGCCCCAAGTGATAGATCAGAAAATGCCCAATATAAAAGAGGTGGCGTTACTGTAAAATTTGACCAAGTAAAAGATGGTTCAGATTATGTTAATGCTTGGATTAATGTTACTCAAGAAAATCTTAAAAAGATTAAAGACAATGGTGAACCTTATATTATTTTACAGTATGACTTTGACTGGAATGGCGATGGTAATTTCAATGATCAAAAATTAATCGTGGAAGTTGATCCAGATAAAGTTATTCTTGATGAAGTACCATCTACTCATGTTAAAGTAACTGTAAATAGTATAGTTGGAAGTAAAACCTTTACTGTTAAAAAAGGTGAATCTTTAAATAGTTATTTATCAAAAGATGAAAAAGCTAATTTAGATGTTTTAACTAAAGCTCCCGCTGGTAAAAAATATATTGGTTTATTTAGAGGTGATAAAGCCTTTAGTTTAAATGATATTATTAATGAAGATATGGTTTTAACTGCTAAATTTGAAAATGCTTTAGATGAAACACCTAAAACAGGAGTTAATGAATCAATGTACTCTGGTGTTATTGCCTTAATATCTTTAATAGGCCTTGTTGGTTTTAGAAAAAGAGCTTAAAGTATTATAAAATGAAGTAAAAAAATACTTCATTTTTTCTTAAATGAGGGTTATAGAATGAAAAATAAAATAATAAAAATAATTTTAGTAATAGTTTTTATAGTTAGTAGTGTTTTGTTTATTAATAATATAATAGATATATATCATGATAAGAAAGTTAATACTAATATATTAGATAATGTTATCTTAAAAGATAATGAAATAAATGATAAAGATATATTATTAGCTAAATTAACAGAATTAAATAAACAAAATAATGATATATTAGGTTGGATTCAAATAGATGATACGAATATAGATTATCCCGTCTTACAAACAATAGATAATAGTTATTATTTAAATCATAATTATTTAAAAGAAGAATCTAAAAGGGGAAGTATTTTTTTGGATAAAGATGTCGATTTAAATACTAGTTCTAATTGTTTAATATATGGCCATAGAACATCAACAAAATTAATGTTTGAAGATTTAATAAATTATAAAGATAAAGATTTTTATTTAGATCATAAAATTATTAAATTTGCTACTTTAGAAGAAGAAAGTGAATATGAAATTATGGCGGTTTTTTATTCACGGGTTTATTATCAAAATGAATCTAATATTTTTAGATATTATAATTATGTTAATTTAAATGAAGAAGAATTTAATTATTATGTAAATGAAGCTAAAAAAAGTAGTATTTATAAAACAGATGTTGAGGCAACATATGGGGATCAATTACTTACTTTATCTACTTGTGAATATTCGAAAAATAATGGTAGGTTTGTTATAGTTGCGAAAAAAATATAAATAAAAAACTCTATTTAATCTAATTTGGTTAGAATAGAGTTTTTATTTGGTTAAAATTTATTCTTTTTCATCAATTTTTTTAACACTTAACATGGCCGATACACCAGTTTGTAAAGTTATAGCAACATCATCTTCAGTTGCCGATAGTTCCATATCTAAATAATCATCGGCGCTTAATTCAGTGATGGTACTACCATAAAAACTAATTTCACCATTTGCTACAACTGGTTTAGCAAGAACAGTCGAGGGCATCATGACTTGATTATTTCTTATCCAAATAGTAATGGTTGCAGTTTTATTAGAAGTTGCATTTAATGCGTAATTTAATTCATAAACACCATCTTGGTCGATAACGATAGTATTTTCAATTGATTCTTTGATATTTATGTTAGTCATATTTTCAATTAAAGGGATTTGAACCCAACTACCAACTTTGTTAGTATTAATCATTGTACTAATATTGTTATATTTTCCTCCATAGGCGGCTAGAAGACCAGCTCCAGGTGGGCCTTGTTTTCCTTCAGGCCCTTCTGGTCCCATTGGGCCAATTGGTCCCGGAATTCCTTGTTCACCACGTGGTCCTTGAAGACCTTGCTCGCCTTGTTCACCCCTCAAGCCTTGTGGTCCAACTTCACCTTGAATTCCTTGCAACCCTTGAGGTCCCATAGGACCAGTAGGTCCAACTAAAATACTTGCCGGATTAATTATTTGATAACAACAATTAGGATACTTAAAATCTTTTTGGGCTTTTCTAACTTTTTCTAAAGCTTTTTGATAATTTTCATTCATTTTAAATTCATCCTTTATTATAAAATATGATAAATTTAAATTATTGTTATTTTATCATTCAATATAAAAAATGCTTAAGTTTAAATTTAAGCATTTTTTATTCTATTTATTTAGTATTTTTGGATTAAAACATGATAATGATAAGATTCTGCAACAAAATTTTTAGTTTCATTGTATTCTATTTCTTGATGAATATTAATTATTTTGAAATTACTGAATAATTCTTTAACTAAGTTATAATCAACGTAGAAGTGAGGTACTTTATATTCTGGACCTTCTTCCATCCTAAGTCGTGTATTTTCATCAATTAAAGGCCAATCTTCTTGTTTAAAACCCCATGTATCTTTAGAACCTAATGTAATATAACATTCAGCTTTATGTTTCATTACTCTATCTAATTCTTTTATTATTTGTTTCATTCCTTCAGTATCTGTATGTGAAATTACATTGCGACAATATACGCAATCAAATTGTTCATTATTATAGGGTAATTGAAGCATATCCCCAATTTTATAGTCAAATTCTAAGTTTTCACTTTGAGCCCATTCTTTAGTTCTATTAATTGCTTCTTCACTTTATATCAAAACAACTAACATTGAAATCATTTTTTCCAAATAATATGGAATGTCTACCTATTCCACATCCTAAATCAAGAAAATCATTTTTATCTAGTGACTTCCATCTGTTTACTAAATAATATGATTCCATACTTGGATTTTTCCAATATTCTTCTTCATCCTCCTTTACTATTTTCCAATTCCAGCCTTTAGATTTTATCATATTTTTCCTCCAATCTTTACTAAATATTATACTACTTTTATAGTTATTTAAATAGTATTTCTTTAGAATAGTTTAGTAGTTATTGATTTTATACAAAGTATTAATGATTTTTTACTAATTTTTTAGTATTTTGATAATTTAATTTATACCAATTAATAAATTCATCAGTAGCACTAGTTCTATTATCTGGTCTATTATTTTTTTCTTCATCAGTCATCTCGGCTAAAGTTTTAGTGCAATTAAGAGGAATAAATACAAACCACAAATTAGATTTAGCTTTTTTATTATGACTTCCTTTTATCTCTTTGGTTAAAGTATCAGAACTTTTTCCAAGAAAATGATAATAATTATCACCATCAAAGAACGTTAGACAATCATAATTCAATTATATAGCACTTTTAAAATGATGAGATTACGACAACAGTGTTGTCGTAATTAGGATGGATAAATATTAATTAAACTTTAACGTAATTTGCTAGGAAATTACTAGAAAATATGTTATAATGAGATTGCTTTCCACATCTTATATATATAAGTGGAAATTAAGGAGGTGTTATGATGGACAAAACATTAATGGTTGCAAAATGGTTTTGCGAGAATAATAATACAGTTCAAACTAATTCATATGATGGAAATGTTTTATTAAATAAACTTTGTTATTATGCAAAAGCAATGTTTTTAGCATTAAATAAAAATATAATTCAAAAAGATGTTGAAGCTTGGAAAAATGGACCTGTATTACCTTATGTATATGGTAAATATAAGTATGATGATCTATTAAATGCAAATATAAAAATTGAATTAACTAATGATGAAATTAAAGTTCTTCAAATTATTAATAGATTGTATGGCTATTATAAAGCTGATGTTATATCTAAACAAACACATGAAGAATTACCTTGGAGTTCTTTAGAAGAAAAAGTAAAAAAACAACTTAATCCCAAAATATCTAATGAAGTATTATTACAAGAATATAAAGATGTAATGTTAGAATTATATGATAATTATAAAGATGAAGAATTTAATGAAAAATTAGAAATTATTAATGGAAGATATTTTTTCTTAACCCCAGATGTAACACTAAGTGATGATGAATATAACGAACTATGTAATGCAAATTATGATGATGAAAATGTAACTTATTATATTTCTAGAGATAATGAAGGGAATTTAATGATATATTAAATGTTGGCGGAAGAACAAGATATTATTAATTTAAGAAATATAATTTACAAGGATGCTGGAAGAGTTGATTTTTCAATAACTGGACATCCAGTTCTAATAATTCGTGTTACAGAAACTTATTTTTATCATTTAACTATTTCAAGTTCAAGTAATAAAGCATTACATAAAAATAATTATCAACATTTTTCATTAAAGAAGAATAAAGACAATAAATTAAAAGCTCCAATTAGTTATATAAATTTGAAAAATATATATAAACAAGAAATAAATAACTATATTCCTTATGGCTTTGTTGATGACATATTATTTAAAAAAATAATAAAACAATTTAAATATTATCAGGAAGTAATAAATAAAGATGAATTATATGATGAAATAAAAAATTATATATAAAAGTTGAAAATTTAAAATTTCTTGTCTTTTTTGTATTATTTTATTAAATTAAAAACTTACAAACATTAAACAGTTTGTAAGTTATTTTCAACTTGGAGCGATAAAACTACAACTTACGAACTTCTCTTTCATTTATTATTCTATAATAATTTCTATTTATTTTCAATATTTAATTACAAATATAATAAAAAATGACAAAAATGACACTTGTTTTTGGGAGGGTACCCTCCCATTTTTTAATGTCATTACCGTCACATTTAAATTTTAAAATATATTAATGGATTATCTAATAAAATTATATAAAATATAAATAATTGTAACTATTATAAAA
>CANROL010000039.1 GCA_947632255.1 uncultured Bacilli bacterium | reverse complement strand
TTCTAATAAAATCATTTTATTTCCCGATTTATCTGCTTCTTTAATTGCTTCACTTTCGGTTAAATTATAATACTCGTCTTCTGTTCCTACTAATTCATCTTCTTCTGTTTTAAATATATTCTTTAATAGACTCATATCTAATCTCTCTTTCTATTTATAAATATTCCATTACTCGTACATCTTTAGCTAATTTTTCAATTAAAGATTTAGGCTCATATTTATTAAATATAGCTACAAAATTACTATTATCCATTAAAAACATATCATGATAATTAATAAATATTTCAATTAAATTAGTAACTCCTAAATCATTTAAATATTTTAAATTTTCAGATACTAATTTTTTATTAGCTTCTAATTCTTTAATTAAATTATCACTAGAATTTTCTTTTAAAAGGGCTATATCTTTCTTTTGAAACCCATATTTTTCTAAAAATTTCACCCTACAAACCTCTTTCTTCTTCTTTTGGAAAAGCATTTAAAATATCATTATTAACTAATTCTTGCATCTCTGGCGTTAAAGCAACACCCATCAATGCTTCTTCAACTACACTTCTTAAACCTAAAACTCGATAATTTTTGGCACTCTTTTTAATTGCCATATCTAAATTTGTAATAATACTAGATATTATAAATGTTAACATAGTATCAGTAGCTCTTTCATTTATCTCACCTAAAGTTTTTATAATATTACTTTTAACTTCTAAATCTTCTTCATCTAATTCGGTATTACTATAACTAGGTGCTATATCTTCTTTTCTTTCTACTTCCATATTATCATTCTTTAAATCAGCAATAAAAGTATTATCACCATTTAAAAATGGTAAATGATTTTCTAAACAATATTTAACTCTATCTAGAAAAGAACGTTTAAAACTACTAGGTCTTAAATTATAATTAAATATATCTTTTAATCCTAACTTATCTATTTCATCTAAAACCGCGCTTAATTCTACTGCTTCTTTTTCATTAAGAGTTAAAGTTTTAACAAACTCTCCTGGAACTTTTGTTAAATCATATCCATGTTCTAAAAACAAATCTTTTATTTGTTGAACATTTTTAGCTACTACTCTATTAGCTAAAAATTTATTGGCATCGACATCCTCATTTAAACTAATTTTACTATTAACAAATTTAAAATCCATTTTTTTAAACCTCCTTAATAGGCCATAAGTGGCACTTTTTTAGGATCAAGTCCACTATTCTGTAAAGAAATAATTGCTTGATCTAAATTACGATAATCATATTTTGTTAATACAGTTGGATTTAAATAAATATCTAAAGCACTCTTTCCAATTCGCATTAATCGATCTACTTTAGCTTCTAATTCTCGATCATATAATAAATTTAAATGATCTACGAATATATCAAGATTTAAATCATTATTTTTAAATATTGCAACATTACGACGGATTACTTTTTCATTAAAATTATTTAATATTTCTTCTAAATCACTTGAAGTATAATCCAAATAATCTAAACCAATCTCCGTAAATAAATCCATTAAATCTTCTTTATCAAATTCTTTTTCTTCATTAACTTTTAAAACTTCTTTTTCTTTAACAACTTCTTTTGGCTCTTCTTGAACTTTTACAATATCTTCTTGAACTTCTTTTTCTACTTTTGGAGCTTCTTCAACTACTCGTGGTACAACTTCTTCTCTTTTAGCTTCTTGCATTACTTCACTAATTGATTTCTTTTCACTATTTTTTAGTTTATTATCATAATCATATAAAGCATCTTCAGGGAACATTAATATTTTAGCTGCTTCTCTTGTTTCTTCTTCATTAAAACCAAATTGTTCTAATAATGAAGTAATTGATTCTCTAGTAATATTAATATTGCCACTTAAAGCTAAATCAAAGTATTCATTTAATTTTTCTTGAGCTTCCATCGCAGTATCTCTTCTAATTCCAATTTCTTCGATAGTTGTGATGGCACTGCTCATCTCTTCTTCAACTTTAACTAAAGCATCTTCACTAGTTTTAATTTCATTATTAACTTCTTCAACTTTAATTGGTAATTCCGTTTCTAATTCTTTTACTAAAGCATCGGGATCAAATCTAATATTTAAGCGATCAATAACAATTTCATAATCATCTTTATTAATTTCTTTTAATACTTGCGTTAATTTCTTCCCTTGTTCGCTTAAATTTTTACTATCTTCTTGTAGTTCAGCAATCTTAGTTTGTAAATTCCCTTTTTCTTCCGTTGTTCTGTCTTTAGTTTTAATTGCTTCTTCTTGGGCACTCTCCATTTCTTTTAAGATCACACTATCACTACCACGTAAGTTATATAATTTATCAAGAAGTTTTGTAACTTCTATAGTTGATGTTTTCATACCAACACTCCTTTATTCTATAAAACCATTATACCAAAGCCTAACTTAATTGTAAACAAGTAAATAATTTTTTTCTTAAAAAATAACACAAAATTTACTCTTAATTATCATAAAATATCTATTTTTAAAATTTTTTGGTATACAAAAAGTCAATGTTTTTAACACTGACTTAAATTATTTATTTAAATTGCTCTATAAACTGCTTTATAACTTCTAATTGCAAAGCCATAATCATAATTAACAGATTCTTCCCATCTTACAAATTCGAATCCCGCTTTGGCTTTTGGTGCATACATCGTAATACTAGCAACATCGCCTCTTCGACCAATGAATACAGAACCAGATAAGCGACCATTAGAACCAGGTTCAACATAACCTTCACACATACTCATATCACACGTAAATTGAGCAAACCAGATGATACCATAATCTGCATCAGTAAGACCAGCATCTCTATTTACAACTTTAGCATTTTCACCACCAGTTGAACTAGCACTAGCCCCTACATATTTTTTAACTTTTTCTACTTTAGCAGCATTAGCCTTAGCTTCTTCGGCTTTTTTCTTTGCTTCTTCTTCAGCCTTTAATTTAGCTTCTAAACTTGCTGTAGATTCTCTTTCTGCTCTTTCTCTAGCTTCTTTTTCAGCTGCTTCTTTTTCAGCTTGTTCCTTAGCTAATCTTTCCGCTCTTTTTTTCGCCGTTTCTTCTTCAATAGCTTTTAATTTTTCTTCATAAGCTTTCTTATCAGCTTCTTCACCTTTTTTAGCCATTTCCATCATTCTTTGGAATCTAGCATCTTCCTCGGCTTTCTTTTTAGCCTCTTCTTCGGCCTTTTTAGCATCCTCTTCAGCTTTTTTCTTAGCTTCAGCCTCGGCTTTTAATCTTGCTTCCTCAGCTTTTTGTTTTGCTTCCTCAGCTTTTTGTTTTGCTTCAGCATCAGCTTTAGCTTTAGCTTCTGCTTCGGCTAACTTTCTAGCTTCCTCAGCTTTTTGTTTAGCTTCTAAGGCCTTTTTTGCTTCTTCAGTAGCTTTTTTAGCTTGTTCAGCTTTTGTTTTTGCTTCGGCTTCTGCTAATTTTTTAGCATCTGCTTTTTTCTTTGCCTCTTCTTCGGCTAATTTTTTTGCTTCAGCTTCGGCCTTTGCTTTAGCTTCAGCCTCTGCCTTTAATCTTGCTTCCTCAGCTTTTTGTTTAGCTTCTGCTTCAGCTTTAGCTTTAGCCTCAGCTTCGGCTAACTTTCTAGCTTCTTCGGCTTTTCTAATAGCTTCTTCTTCGGCCTTTCTAGCTAATTCTTCTTCTAAAGCTTTTTTAGCTTCCTCAGCCTTTTTAATTTTTAAAGCTTCTAAAGCTTTTCTATTTTCTTCTGCTTTCTTTTCTTCTTCTAATGCTTTCTTAGCTTTTTCTTCAGCTTCTTTATGAGCAGCTTCCGCTTTTAATATTGCTTCTTGAGCTTCTTTAAATTTAGCTTCAGCTTCTTCTTTTTCTTCAACAGTTGTTGCTTTCTTTACTTCTTCTTGAGCTTGTTCTGTAACTTTTTGAGCAGCCACTAAAACTTCTTTAGCTTCTTCTACTTCTTCCATAGCTACTTCTTTATTTTCTGTAGCCTTTTTTACTTCTTCAACTGCTTCTTCAACCTTTTCTGTAGCTAATTCTACTTCTTCATTAGCTTTTTCCGTTTTTTTAACAGCTTCTAAAACTTTATTACTTGCTTCAGTTACTTCTAAAGATTCTTCATTTTTAACGTTATTTTGAACATTATTTTTAAGTAATTCTGCTTTCTTTTCTTTAAAACTTAAAATTTCTTTATAATCTATATTCTTATAAAAAGAATTAGATGATTTATGATTATGGGCCATTGCCGCATAACTACCTATGGCAATACCTGATGCTAAAAATAAACCACCTACTGTTTTTAATGATTTTTTCTTCATAATTATTCTCCCTTTCAAATTTATATCCATATTATAAATTATTATATGTTAAAAGTCAACAAAAGTGTGAAGTTTCTGTGAAGATTATGTGAAATTTATTTACAATTATTTAACTAATAACACTTATTCTACTTTAGAATATAATAAAGTGTAATATTTTAAGGAGGAATATAATTGAAAAATAAAATAATTACATTTTTAATTTGTTTAATCATTATAATAATTCTAGTCTTTATTGGTGTTAAATATAATAAAAAAGAAACTACTAATAATAATTTAACCAAAATTAAACTTGCGGAAGTAACCCACAGTGTCTTTTATGCTCCACTTTATGTAGCCATAGAAGAAGGATACTTTAAAGATGCTGGTATTGATTTAGAAGTTATTCTAACACCAGGTGCTGATAAAGTAAGTGCCGCGGTCTTATCCAATACGGTTGATGTTGGTTTTGCCGGGACCGAATCTGCTGTTTATGTTTATACAGGTGGTGAAGATGATTACTTAGTTACATTTGCTGGTTTAACTAAAAGAGATGGTCAGTTTATTTTAAGTCGTAATTGTTCAAGTGATTTTAAACTAGAAGATTTATATGGTAAAGAAATACTTGTTGGCCGAGCTGGTGGTATGCCCGCCTTAAATTTCTTAAATGCCATGAAAAATAGTAATATTGATATTAGCAAAATAAATGTTAACTACGCGATTGACTTTGCCGCCCTATCTGGAACCTTCATCGGTGGTGTTGGTGATTATGTCAATTTATTTGAACCTACAGCCACAACTGTTGTAAATGTTGGCAATGCTTGTATTGTGGAATCTATTGGTAAATTATCCGGTGAAGTACCATACACAGCCTTTTATGCTCGTAAAAGTTTCTTAAATAATAATCAAGAATTATTAACTAAATTTACTGATGCCCTAAATAAAGGCTTAGAATATGTAAGAAATAATTCTAATGAAGATATTGCAAATGTCATCTTACCCCAATTTCCTGATAGTTCTCTAAATGATATCATTAAAATAATTGATAACTACAAAAAATATGATTCTTGGTTAGAAACCCCATTTATTACTGAAGAAAGTTTTAATAATTTACAAAATTTATTATTAGATAACAATTTAATTAATGAAAAAGTCCCTTATAGCAAACTCATAAATAATTTATATGACTAAACTTTTAAGTATTAAAAACTTAAAAAAAACTTATTATTCTAAAACTGATGAAATAGAAGCTATAAAGGATATTTCTTTTGACCTACAAAAAGATGAATTTATATGTATTGTTGGTCCCAGTGGATGTGGTAAATCAACCCTTTTAAATATTTTAACTGATATGGATACTAAAACCAGTGGTGATATTATCAAAAGTCCTAATTTAAAATTTGGTTATATGCTTCAAAGTGAAGCTATGCTTGATTGGAAAAATGTTTTTGATAATGTAACTTTAGGTTTAGCTATTAAAAAAATTAAAACTAAAGAAAATATGTTATATGTAAATGATTTACTTAATAAATATGGTTTAAGTGAATTTAAAAATAGCTATCCCAAAGAATTATCTGGAGGTATGAAACAAAGACTAGCTTTAATTAGAACATTAGCTCTAAAACCTGATATCTTAATTCTTGATGAACCATTTAGTAAACTTGATTATCAAACTAGATTATTAGTAAGCAATGATGTTTATAATATTATTAAAAATGAACACAAAACCGCTTTAATGGTTACACATGATTTATCAGAAGCTATCTCTTTAGCCGATAAAGTAATAGTCTTAAGTAAACGTCCTAGTTATATCAAAAACATTTATGAAATAAAAAGAAAAGAAAATAAAGGCCCTATTGAAAACAGAAAAGATAAAAATTTCAGTTATTATTATGACTTAATATGGAAGGATCTAACTAATGAATAAAGAACATAAATTATATTTAAAAAAATTAAAAAAAGAAAAAAGAAGTATTATCTTTTTTCAAATCTTAATCTTAGTAGTCTTCTTATTACTATGGGAATTACTTACTAAATATAAAATCCTTAATCCCTTTATCTTTTCTTCCCCAAGTAAAATAATTATTACCATTAAAAATTTATATTTAAATTATCATTTAATAAGCCATATCTTAACTACTCTTTATGAAACCTTAATAGCCTTTACTTTAGGTATTACTTTAAGTTTTATAATTGCCATTATTCTTTATGAATTTAAAACTTTAAATAAAATAATAGATCCTTATCTTACTATGTTAAATAGCTTACCTAAAGTAGCACTAGGTCCTTTAATAATTATTATTGCTGGAGCTAATTCTAAATCAATTATAGTTATGGCTTTATTAATTAATTTAATTGTTGGTATTATGAATATTTATAATGGTTTTAATAATATTGATCCTAATTTAATTAAATTATTTCAAACTTTTAAAGCTTCTCGTATCGATACTTTATTTAAATTAGTAATACCTGCTTCTTATAAAACAATTATTTCTAGTTTAAAAATGAATATTTCTATGACTTTAATTGGCGTTATCATGGGTGAATTTTTAGTAAGTAGTAAAGGTATTGGTTATTTAATTATCTATGGTACTCAAATATTTAACTTAAATATGGTCATGGCCGGTATAATAATTTTAATAATTATCTCATTTATTTTATATAAACTCGTTGTTTATATTGAAAACAAATTAATTAAATAAGACTTAAGCTTGTATTTAGTTTAAGTCTTTTTATTGTTATTTTAATTTAGATATTCTTCTAATTTTTTATAAAAGTGTCAAATACTTCTACATTCTTACTTGGAATAGCTTCAATTATTCAACATCAACAACAATTAAACGATATTTACCAACAAAAGCTTTCAGTTTCAACTGTCTAGTAATACTAGACGTTACTCTAGCCAAACATTTTCACTTGTAATTGTTGCAAATTTTGCAATAACTGCATTAGTTTAATCTTCTTTCAAAGCAATTAATCATTTATCATTATTGTAATGCTTGCCATCAGTAACTTTTAATTTCAACTGGTGACAATTTGTCACCATTTCATTTTTCTTCATTTTTAAAAAGTTGTTTTATTTATCACAATATTTTTTTATCTTTAGTTTAATTAACAAAGTGTCACAATTTGTGACCTTTTCATTTTCTTTGTCCTTAAGTTTCTTTTTAAGTACTCTTCAAAAAGTTAAGAATTATTTTAAATTTTACACGATATCCCAAACTTATAATTTTATCAAGATTATAATATCAAGTATCTCTTGTAACAATTTTATTGCGTTCCTTTTAAATTGTTGCAAATTTTGCAACAGTTGAATTATCTAATTCTTCTGTAAAGTATAATGGCACAATTTCAATATATATTATAATTAATAGTTAACTGTCTTAAATTTTTTTTAACTTTTTATTAGCTCTAACTATCATATAGATAGACATAGATGTATTTATAAAACACACAACAAATCCCATTATACTTGTCATTATCATTTTAAATTCATTATCATTTGCCCCAAACTCACTAACCATAGCAACTTCTAAAGAAATCATCGAAATCATAGCAACCGTTAAATTAATACATTTACTTGATGCCAAAAGAGGACTTTTATCTTTTCGATATTTAATAACATTTATAATTGCACTTATGATTAAATAAAAATCATACATAGCAACAATATAGATAATAAATCCTGCATAAATTATCTCTTGATTTTGTTTAATTATTAAGATTATCATACCAGTTAATACAAGATTTAGAAATAATAAAATACCCCCAGTTAATCTTAATTTCTTATATTCACTTCTTAAATTTATTCCAACTTCATTTTTTATATCTTTCACAATTGATAATTTCATTAAGCATAAAATTAAATAATATATTGCAAAAGTAATAAACCACCATGACATATAATATATTCCTGCACCCAATTTAAAAATACCATAAACAAAATGTAATAAAGTAGCCAATGCTAAACTAATTTTTGTTATTAAAAGTTCATGATTTTTATAAAAATTATAAGTTTTAGATTTTTTTATAGCCCTATTACTAAATTCACATATTTTATAAAACCAAATAATAAATATAATTAAAGCATAACTAGATAATAAATAACTTATATAAGCAATAGGTGTATTTTCTAAATGACAACTAAAAACATAAATAAGTAATCCAAAAGCTAAATTAAATATTCCAAAACCAATTATTTTATTAGGAAACAATAATTTATTTAATATCTTTTTCATAACCCACCTCTAACTATATATAATTATAGCATTAAAAGAAAAAAGGAAGAAGTTTCTTCCAAATAATTAGTTTTTATTACTTTTTAAATAAGAATATATTGGATAGTTAAATACGCATACTAGTAAACCAACAATACCTGTTACAATTCCAATTAATAAATCAGTTTTTGAGGGATCTTCAACCATAACTTTACTCATGCCAAATCCCATTACTAAAGCTCCAACTATGCCTATAAGCCAAGTAAATACAATTCCCCAGTTGATTGGACCATGTTCTTTTTTTGGATGATTACTTCTATATACTGGAATAATACAAAGTAGAATAATAAAACCTAAAACTGCCACAACAACTCCTACTTTAAATAAATTCCATTCAGGTATTAAACACATCGTCAAACCTATTGCAAATACTAAACCCCCAATAGTTCCTAAAATAATTTCTAATA
>CANROL010000038.1 GCA_947632255.1 uncultured Bacilli bacterium | reverse complement strand
ATATTTTCATATTTGGCATCACTTTTAGACATTTGGTTACTATATAACCTAGTTAGATAACACATTGCCTTTTTATATTCGTGACGACCAAATTTATTTTTAAACATTTCAATACAAACAATATCCCAATTACTTAAGGTTGCTATAACATCACCAGCATATACTTTAATATCTTTAGTATTAGGTAGAATTGAAGCTTCAGCATCACACTTTATGGCATAAAATCTTTCCTTAATATCCATGACATCTAAAAAAGAGTTTACTAAATCTTCTAAGACTAATTGATTAGAAAATATTTTCTTAAATAATAAATCTTCTTTTAGATCTATTTTATAATCAGTTTGCATATTTGCCTCCTTTCAAGGAGCTATAATATATAATTAAAATAGAAAAAGCAAGCGATTTCGCTTACTTCGACAAAGGTTATCATTTTTCGACACTCTAATTTAATCTTTATCTTTTAAATTATTTAATTCTTTTTGCATTTTTTTTACAGCATCAAGTAAAAAATCCACTTCATTTCTTTGATTTTGATTACTTTTACCAGTACCTGAATAAACATTACCACCACTTTTAGCTTGTCTACTATTAATATTAATATTAGTATTTTCAATTCTTGATTCAATTAGTTGTTGTTGGGCAGCATTAGTGAGTAAAAATTGTCCCACTAAAATTAACCAGTTACCAATACTATTTTGTTCATTAACGGAATAATCCCCAACACAAGCCGAACCAATTAACACCGCCAAAAAAGAAAAAGCTTGGGGATCAATATTAGGAGGAAAATTATCACTATCAAAAAAGGCCATAGCAAAATCCTCCTTTTCTATCATTTTATTCGCTAACATTTGCAAAAAAAACTAAAATATATTATAATAATCTTGGTGATTAAAGTTATGCAAATTAACGACGTAAAATTAGAATCAATCGCAGTTAGAACAAGTCAATATCCCCAAACTAACTTACCTGAATTTTTAATTGTAGGTAAAAGTAATGTGGGCAAATCCAGTTTTATTAATACCATTATTAATCGCAAAAACTTTGCCCATACCTCATCTAAACCTGGTAAAACTCAAACCCTTAATTTTTATTTAATTAATAATGCTTTTTACTTTGTTGATGTTCCTGGTTATGGCTATGCCGCGGTTAGTCAAGGAAGACAAAAAAAGTTTGGGATGATGATCGAAGACTATATTAAAAGTCGTGATTCTTTAAAATGTGTTTTTTTACTTATTGATTATCGTCATAAACCTAGTGAAGATGATTGCTTAATGTATGATTTCTTAAAATATTATAATTTAAATATTAAAATTATTGCTACTAAATATGATAAAGTTAAAAAAAGTGCCCGTGAAAAACAAAATAAAATAATTAAAGATACTTTAAAATTAAAAGAGGAGGAACAATTTATTACTTTTTCTACCATTACTAAAAAAGGTAAAGATGAAGTATATGAATTAATTACTAATTTATTATGAAAAATATTGAAAAACAATTTGTTGATGATTATGTTGTATTTGATTTAGAAACAACTGGCTTTGATCCTTTTTTTAATGAAATAATAGAAATTGGGGCTTTAAAATATAAAAATAATAAATTAGATAGTGAATTTAGCTATTTAGTAAAACCTATTAATAATATTCCCAAAAATATTACTGATATAACCGGAATCGATGATGAATTAGTAAAAGACTCTTTAAGTATTGAAGAAGTTTTGCCTAAATTTTTAGAATTTATTGAGGATTTACCTCTCGTGGCTCATAATGCTAAATTTGATTTAAGTTTTATAACAGAAAATATTTTAAAACAAAATTTAAAACCATTAGTTAATGAAAGTATTGATACTGTAATACTTGCGAGAATGTTTATCCCCGAAACCTTTAACCATAAATTAGAAACTTTAAAACATTACTTTGCCTTAGATTATGGTTCTCATAGAAGTATTGAAGACTGCTTAACTACTAATTATGTTTATCAATTATGTAAAGAAAGAGCTTTAGTTAAAAATTAGACTATTGCTTTTTTATTAATGTATTTTTAAGCTAACTTGCAATTTATTTGAAAAGTGCTATAATAACTATCTAAAGGAGAGATATAATTGAAAAATATAGAAGAAAAACAATTAATAAAATTGCTAAAAAAAGAAAAACCAATGCAATATTTCATTTTAGATGCTAAAAACGCTATAGCTATTTTTAGAAAAGGACCTAATTATATTGGGGAATTTATTCATTATCGATTAAATAATAATGCTTTAGAAGAAGTTACTAAATTTGAGTCATCCATTCTTTTAGAAAATTATATATCTATTATACCTGGAACAACTGATTTAGTAAGAATTTGTGAAGCCGGAGTACGGGCTATATATAATTATAAAACAGCTAAATTTATAATCCCTGAAGGTATATGGAATAATATTTATTATGATGAAATAATTTTAAATAACTTTCAAGGTATATTAGTTTCTTTAGATATAAACTCAGATAATTATAGTTATGTTTATAATAATGCTATATATGATGCGATGTTTCATAATCCTGAAAAACAGAATTTTAATTTTCAAGAAAGATATTATGCTGTGATTAATTTAGATGGTACAATTAGAGCTAATAAATTATTTAAAGGTGAAGATTTTCCTAAAGTTACCGAAATAATTGACTTAAATACCTATGCTTCTTTAAATGATTTCATTTTAAAAAGAAAGCAAGTATGCAATAGTATTGCCCAAGCTCAAAAAGAAAAATTTGTTAAAGATATAAATAATTCTATATATTTAGATAAAGAAGTAGTTCAAGTATTAGAATTAAAAAAAGATAATAGTAGATAGTGTTTTAAAAGCTATCTTTTTCTTTTTAAAAAATAAAAAAAGTGCATCTTAATTCGTTGCTATCTTATCTAAATTATACTATAATTAATGACAGGTGAAGATTTATGACATTAACAAGAAGTGAATTAAGAGAAAAAGCTATGATTATTTTATATCAATATGATTTAATGAATAGTAATAATGTTCCTTGTAATTTAGATGAACTTATCAAAACAAATTTAGAAATTGAAAATGATTTTGTTAAAGATTTAGTTTATGGAGTTACAACATATCAAGATGAATTAGATGGTATTGCTAATAAATTAATGATTGATTGGCAAATAGATCGCTTAGATAAAACAGGTGCTTCTATATTACGTTTAGCTTTATTTGAACTTAAATATACTGATACACCTGATATTGTTGTTATTAATGAAGCCCTTAATTTAGCTAAAAAATATAGTGATGAGGCCGTAAAAAAGATTATTAATGCAGTTTTAGATAGGTATATTAAAGAATGAAACTAACTAAAGAAGATATTGATACTATTAAATATTTAGGTTATCCTAAAAAAGTTGATTTATCTATTGGTTCATATTATATAAAAAAAGTAAATGAAAAACAAATTGTAAGAGAATTAATTGGTTCTAAGTTAGCTCCTTTATTTAATTTAATATGTCCAGAGTTTCAAGTTGTTGAAGCTTTAGGTTCTTACTATTTACTTAGTAAAGACTTAAATGAAATAGGAAAATTTACCACGGCTAGAAATATTGGTATTACTGATTTTATCAATGGTTCTTTATATCAAATAATTTTATATTTAAATTTAAATAATATGTATAATATATCTTTAGAACAAGATTTAATATCATTATTTTTATTTGATTTATTATTAGCTAATTTTGATCGTCATAATTGTAACTGGGGAATTATTAATAATACCAATATTGCTATTTTAGATAATGAAAGTATATTAGATGCTAACTTAGTTGATGAGGAATCAATCATGAATTATTGTGGTCTAACCTCCTACAAAGGATTTTTTACTCCGATAATTGAAGATAAACCTCAATTTATAAAAGATAATTTAACTTCATTTATTACGAATTATCCTAATTATAAAGACTATTTAAGTATGTTATTAGATAAGTTATCTTTAGAAATATTTAATGATATAGTAGACTCTCTAAAAGAAATAAATGTTATTACAGTTGATGGAGTTAAAACAATTAAGTTATCTAATTTAGAAGAATTAAAAAATATTTATGCTTATAATTATCAAATTTTAGAACAAGTAGAAAGGGAATATAATCATGCCAGATAAATATTTAAAAATAAGTGATTTAAATAATTATATTAAAATGATGTTTGATGATAATCCTTATTTAAAAAAGGTTTATTTAAGGGGGGAAATATCCAATTTTAAAAATCATACTCGGGGACATTTATATTTTACTTTAAAAGATGATACATCCCGCATCAGTGCCGTCATGTTTTATTCTAGTGCGATGAGTCTTAATTTTGCGCCCGAAGATGGCATGAATGTTTTGGTGGAAGGGCGTATTTCTTGTTATCCGGCCCAAGGAACATATCAAATATACGTAGATAAAATGGAACCAGATGGTCTAGGTAATTTATATTTAGAATTTGAAAAATTAAAAAAGAAACTTGCGCAAGAAGGTTTATTTAATGAAGATCATAAAAAACCAATTCCTAAAATACCTAAAAGAATTGGTGTTGTAACAGCCCCAACCGGTGCCGCGATAAAAGATATTATTTCCACGATTAAAAGAAGATTTCCTCTAAGTGAAGTTATTTTATTCCCAGCTTTAGTTCAAGGTAAAAGTGCCGCCCCCGATATTGTAAAACAAATTAAAGAAGCCGATTCTGGTAAATATGATTTAGATGTTTTAATTGTAGGTCGGGGTGGAGGATCTATTGAAGATCTTTGGGCTTTTAATGAAGAAATAGTAGCCCGGGCTATTTATGAAGCTAGAGTTCCCATCATAAGCGCTGTTGGTCATGAAATAGATTTTACCATCGCGGATTTTGTTGCCGACATGCGCGCACCAACTCCAACTGGTGCTGCCGAAATGGCTGTTCCAACCACGCTTGAAATAAATAATATGTTAAATGCTTATGAAATAAGATTAAATGAATATATAAATAATTTACTTCATAAAAGTAAACTACGTTTAGATAACGTTAGAAGTTCTTATATTTTAAAAAATCCTTTAACTTTATATGAAATAAAAGAACAAAAACTAGATACTTATATTGATTATTTAAATAATTATATTACTACTAAATTAAATAATTATACTGTTAGTTTAACTAATTTAAAGAATTCATATATTTTAAAAAATCCTCTTAATTTATTTGCTTTAAAACAAGAAAAGTTAATTAATTATGAAAAAGATATTTATAATATAACTAATAATATAATTTTGCAAAATAAACATAGATATGATATAATAGTAAACACTTTGAAATTAGCTAATCCTTTAAATATTTTAGAAAAAGGTTATTCGTTAGTAACTAAAGATAATGAAATAATTAAAGAAGCTACTAATTTAAAAGCTCATGATACGATAAATATAAGACTTCATAAAGGTAAACTTACCGCGGAAGTTAGGGAGGTTTTAGATGAATAAATACGACGAATTAATTAGTTCACTTAGTTTAATTGCCAAAACAAAAACTAAAAACATCACCGAATTAGCAAAAAACAAAACTACTCTTGAAGAAGATATTACAAAAAAGCAAATAGAGTTAGAAAAACAATATAAACAAAAACAAAAATTAAATAAAATATTTAATGTTTTAAAAATGTATTCTTTTAAAGTACCAAAACAACAAATATTATCTAGAATAGCCATTTTAATTGCCAGTTTATTTGTTACCGAATCAGCTGGTTTAATGTTATGTTTAATATTTTCTTTAATTTTTCATAAATTTCTTTGGCTTATTTTAACTATTGGCCCTTTAGCTATACTTTTTAATAGAATTATTGGTACTATTAAAAACTCCAAAATTTTAAAAAATTATCATTATAATGATGTTGAAAAAGAATTAACTGAATTAGAAAATAATATTATAAATATTACTAAATCTTTAGAAAAAGAGAATGAAGATATAAAAAATATTACTAATGAAATTAAAGAAGAAACTAATAAAAAAGAAGATATTTCTCATAAAATAAATCTAGTATATCAAAAAAAATATCAAGCAGTTATGTCTTTAATTAAAAATAACTTAGATGAAGAATTATCCCAAATCTATGATCAAGATGAAGTAATAAAAAGAATACTAATAAAGGATGGTCATAATGAATAAATATGATGAATTATTAAATAAATTAAATATTTTATTAGTTAAAGCCGAAAATAATTTAAATGAAAAAGAAGCATTAGTGCAAAATAATCAAGCTCAACTATTAAAAAGTGAAAATAAAATCCAAGAAAATAAAATGGAATTAGAAAAATTATTCTATATTCGTAAAGTTCTAACTAATTATACTTTTGATTTAAGTGATTTAAAAAAGAAAAGATTTTGGGTTCGCACTTTTAAATTTATTTTAAGAGTTTTAGGAATTGGCATGCTTATTTTTATAATTGGTAGTTATGTTGGTTTAAATCTCTTAACATCTTTAGTTCTTGCTTTCTTTTTTAAAATTACGTTTGAAGTTTTAAAACTAAATTTTAGTGAGAATATTGAATATATTTTAAAAAATTATAATTTATTTGATACTCAAACTAAAATTAATGAACTTATCGGGGAAAATAAAGAGTTACAAAAAGAATTAAATATTAGAAAAAGTTTTGCTAATAAATTAAAAGATATTGATTTAACTAAAGATAAAGAAGAAGTTAAAACTCTTCATGAAGATATTAAATTAGTTTTAGTATCTAAAGAAAAAGCTTTAAATAAAGTTTTAACCGAAGAAATGAACGAAAAAATAAACCAAGAATATCTAAATGATGATATAATAAAAAGAGTAAGAGTAAAGGAAGAAGGATAAAATTATGGAAAAATCATTTGAAGATGCTTTAAAAGAATTAGAAGCTATTGTAAAAGAATTAGAAAGTGGTACTGTTGAATTAGATGGTGCAATAGATAAATATACGGAAGCCATGAAATTAGCTAAATATTGCAGTGAGAAATTAAAAAATGCTTCGGATAAAGTAAGTAAAATATTAAATGAAAATAAAGAACTAGTAGATTTTGAAGTTGAGGAATAATATGAGTGAAATAAAAGATATAACTAAAAGAGATGTTGATTTTGCTAAATGGTATACAGATGTTGTAACTAAAGCTAATTTAGTTGATTATTCTAGTGTCAAGGGAAGTATGATTATTTGTCCTTATGGCTATGCGATTTGGGAAGAAATGCAAAAAGTTTTAGATAGGATGTTTAAAGAAACAGGTCATGAAAATGTCCAAATGCCTCTTTTTATCCCAGAGTCTTTACTTAATATTGAAAAAGAACATGTTGAAGGTTTTGCCCCAGAAGTTGCTTGGGTAACCTATGGAGGTAAAGAAAAACTTGATGAAAGATTATGTGTAAGACCTACTAGTGAAGTATTATTTTGTGATTATTATAAAAAGGTTATTAAATCATACCGAGATTTACCTAAATTATATAACCAGTGGTGTACCATTGTTAGATGGGAAAAAACCACCAGACCTTTCTTAAGAAGTAGAGAGTTTTTATGGCAAGAAGGGCACACGATGCACGCAACCGCGGAAGAAGCCATAAATGAAACTTTACAAATGCTTCATTTATACGAAAAATTTCAAAGAGAATATTTAGCAATCCCGGTTATTGTCGGTAAAAAAACGGAAAAAGAAAAATTTGCTGGGGCGGAAGCTACGTATTCTCTAGAAGCCATGATGTATGATGGTGTTGCTTTACAAAATGGTACTAGTCATTATTTTGGTAACCATTTTGCCAAAACTTTTGGGATTGAATTTTTAAATAAAGATAATAAACTTGAAACTCCATATCAAACCAGCTGGGGTGTTACAACTAGAATGATTGGAGCCTTAATCATGGTGCATGGTGATGATCGAGGTCTTGTTATTCCCCCTAAAATAGCACCCATAAAAGTAATTGTTATTTCAATCGGGGATAGTGAATTAGTAACTAAAGAAGTAGAAGTATTAACTAATTCTTTAAAAGAAAATAATTTAAGTTATAAAGTTGATAATTCTAATAAAACTCCAGGCTTTAAATTCGCGGATGCTGAGGTTAAAGGCTATCCGGTTAGAATTGAAATAGGACCAAGAGATTTAGAAGAAGGTATGTTAACAATAGTAAGAAGGGATACTTTAGAAAAAATAAGATGTCCTAAAGATGAAGTAATTTCTAAATTAAATAATATTTTAGAAGTTATGCAACAAGATATGTATGATAAAGCTTTAAAAAGACGGGATTCCATGATTTATGAAGCTAAAGATTATTCTGAATTTACGCGTATTGCCCAAACTAAACCAGGATTTATCAAAGCCAATTGGTGTGGTGATATCGCTTGTGAAAACAAAATTAAAGATGATTTTAGTATGAAAAGCCGTTGTTTAATTGAAGATGAAGAAATAAATACCCCATGTGTTTGCTGTGGAAAACCGGCCAAATATCGCTTATATTTTGGTAAACAATACTAATTAACCAATAATTGTTAAAATTATAAACTATAAATTATCCATACTATATAATGGTGATAAGTATGAAAAAATTTATAGTTTTTTTAACGCTTTTAAGTTTTCCTTTTAGTGTTTTAGCCTATTCTAATGAAGTTATTCTAGGTGGAAATACTATCGGTATTGATATTAAAAATAATGGTATTATGATAATTGGTTTTTATAAAATAAATAATACCTATCCTACAACGGATTTAATAGAAGGGGATGTTATTACTAAAATAAATGATACCCAAGTAAACTCTATTACGGAACTAACTAAAGTTATAGAAGAAAGTATTAATAATACTAATATTATAAATATAACTTATTTAAGAGGTAATAAAGAAAAAGAAACATCTTTAGAACTTATTTATAGTGATGGAGTATATAAAACCGGATTATATGTTAAAGATTCTATAACCGGTATTGGAACTTTAACCTTTATTGACCCTGAATCAAAAATCTATGGGG
>CANROL010000037.1 GCA_947632255.1 uncultured Bacilli bacterium | reverse complement strand
AGGAATAGATCCTAATATTTATACTGGTTTTGCTTTTGGAATTGGTTTAACTAGACTAGCCATGATGAAATATAAAATAAGTGATATTCGTGTTTTAAACAGTGGGGATATTCGTTATCTAGAAAACTTTGATATAGATTAATATTAAGGATGAATGTTACCATGAATAAAATTATAAAATATAATGAAAAAAATTTTGAAAATATAAAACATATAAACCAATATGGTATCGAATTTTGGTATGCTAGAGAATTGATGATTGCTCTTGAATATAAAAGATGGGATAAATTTATTAATGTTATAGAAAATGCTAAAGTGGCTTGTGAAAAAAGTAATAATCTTATTGATGATCATTTTTCCCAAGTGGGAAAAATGATAAAATTAGCTAAAGGGGCTGAAAGAAAAATATTAGATTATGAGTTATCAAGATATGCTTGTTACTTAATTGTTCAAAATGCAGATCCCAGAAAAGAATGTGTAGCGCTTGGGCAAACTTATTTTGCGGTACAAACTAGGAAACAAGAAATTTCTGAAATGGAATATAGTAAATTATCGGAAGATGAAAAGAGATTATATCAAAGAAATTTAACTAAAAAAGGGAATTTATCTTTAAATCAAGCTGCCAAAAATGCTGGAGTTAAAAATTTTGATAGATTTCATAACTTTGGTTACAAGGGCTTATATGGTGGTGAAACTGCAGATGATATAGCTAAAAGAAAAGGCTTAAGATATCGAGAAGACATTTTAGATAATATGGGTAGTGAAGAACTAGCTGCCAATTTATTTCGTATTACTCAAACCGAAGCTAAATTAAATAGAGAAAACATTAAAACGGAAAAAGAAGCAAATAAAGCTCATTATACTATTGGAAAAAATATTAGGAAAGTTATTCAAGAAAATGGAGGAACATTACCTGAAAACTTACCTAAACCTAAAAAAAGTCTTAAAGAATTAACAAAAGAAAAAATTATTATAAAGGAATTAGAAGCAAAATAAAACAATGGGAATATTCGTTATCTAGAAAAATTAATATTAATGATCATTTTTCCCATTTGGGAAAAATGATAGTATAAAAAGAAAGAAAAAGTAGAAACAAAATATTAAAAGGAGGAAAATAATATGTTAATATCTTGTAATAAACTTAAAAGCCATATTAAAAATAGTGAAAATATAGATTGGCTTAATATATGGAATACTTTTACAATTAGAACGGCAGAAGTTGAAGATGTAAAAGTGGTTGGCAATACTTTTGATGGAGTAGTTGTAGCCGAGATTATGGAGTGTGAGCCTCATCCTGATAGTGATCACATGCACGTTTTAAAAGTTAATGTCGGGAAAGAAGATCTTCAAGTTGTATGTGGAGCACCAAATGTTAGAGTTGGTTTAAAGACGGCCTTAGTTAAAGTTGGGGGAAATATTGATAATATTGAAATTACAGCTCGTCCTTTAAGAGGTATTGTATCAAATGGAATGTGCTGCAGTGGTAAAGAACTTAGTATAAGTGATAACCATGATGGTATTTTAGAACTACCTAGTGACTGGGAAAATGGTCGTGATATTAAAGAATATTTACCAATTGATGATATAATCGTGGAAATAGATAATAAAAGTTTAACTAATCGTCCGGATTTATGGGGCCACTATGGAATAGCAAGAGAAATATGTGCTATTACTAATCATGAACTATTACCAATTGAATTATTAGAAATTGAAAATAATAAAAGTGATTTAGATATTGTTATTAAAGATAGTAATAAATGTATGCGTTATTGTGGGCTAAAAATTGATAATATTATGAATAATAAAACTCCTTTAGATATGCAAATATTTTTATATTATGTTGGTATGCGTTCTATATCTCTTCTTGTTGATTTAACTAATTATTTAATGCTAGAATTAGGGCAACCAATGCATGCTTTTGACTCTCGTGTTGTTAAAAATATTGTAGTTGATACGGCGAAAGATGGGGATAAATATACTACCTTAGATGGGGTAGAAAGAACCTTAACTAAAGATATTTTAATGATTAAAAATGCTGATAAATACTTTGGTATCGCGGGTATTATGGGTGGTTTAGATAGTGAAATATTAGATGATACAACTAGTGTATTCTTAGAAAGTGCTTGCTTTAATGCAGGTATTATAAGAAGGGGTGCTGTTAGTTTAGGCTTAAGAACAGAAGCTAGTGCGCGTTATGAAAAAAGTTTGGATCCTAATTTAACTATTATTGCTTTAAAACGTTTAGCATATTTACTTAAAAAAGAAAATCCTAATATGGAAATAGCTTCTAATTTAACTGATGTTTATCCTAATAAATTAGAAGAAAAAGAAATAACTTTAGATAAAGCTACTTTAAATAAATATATGGGTGTTACTGTACCAGATGCTGATATCAAAAATATTTTAGAAAAATTAGGTTTTAAAGTTAGTATTAATAATGATTTAATAGATGTTATCGTACCAACATTTAGAGCTACCAAAGATATTGCTATAAAAGAAGATTTAATTGAGGAAATAGCTAGAATTTATGGCTTAGAAAAATTTGAGTCAAGACCTCTTAAATTAGATTTAATAAGTACCGAACATGAAAATATCTTTACGCAAGAATATGAAGCTAAAAGATTACTGGCTGAAAAATTTGATATTCATGAAGTTCATAGTTATATTTGGTATGATACAAATTTATTAAAAGAATTAAATATTAAGAAAGATAATGTTAAATTATTAGGTAAAGATACAAATAATATTTTAAGGGATGATTTAAGTTTTTCATTGTTAAATATTGTTATGGAAAATTTTAAAAATTATAATAGTTTTAAAATAATGGAAATTGGTACCATTATTAAGAATAATGAAAATAAAAGAGTATTAAGTATTATATTAACTGATGAAGAAAAGAAATTAGAAGATATTTATAATGAAGCTAAATATATTGGCAAATACTTATTTAAAATTCTTAAAAATAAAGAAATTAAATATATGGAAAATAATGATGTTTTAGAATATTATGAGCAAAATTTAAGTAAAAATATGGTTATTAATGATGATATAGTGGGGCAAATTAATGTTTTAAATAAAGTTTGTACTAATAAATTAGCTAAAAAGAAAACAGTTGTTATGCTTGATATTGATTTTGATAAATATGTTAATATAAATAAAGAAGATAAATTAGCTCAAGAAATTAGTAAATATCCAACTGTTAGCTTAGATTATACCATTAAGTTAGATAAACAAAAATATCAAGATTTAGATAATATATTAAAAGAATTTAGAAGTAATTTAATAAAAAGTTATGAATTAAAAGATGTTTATCAAAATAAATACACGATTAGATATATTTTAGGAAGTAATAATAAAACTTTAGAGCAAAAAGATTTACAATCATTTAAAGAACGTTTATATGAACATTTAAAACAACATAATTTAGAAGTTGAAGGATAAAAATTTGACAAATAGAAGACTTTATGGTATTATATATCTCGTCTTTTGAAAGGGGGAAGGTATATGATAGATGAAGTCAGAAGACAATATGGTGAAGAAATATACAATTATGTTAATGACAACATTATCTCAAGTTTACTTATTGGATATGGTGAAGGTGTTTATAATCGTAATGAGAAAGAAAGAAGAAATTTAACTTTATGTAATAAATTATTAAGTAATCCTGATTTAAAAAATACAATAGTATCTAAAATTGTAGAAGTTGGTATTACTCTTTCTAGTCCTTATTTTAAACCTAATGCTGTACCAGAATTGAGAAAAGAATTATTTATGCGTAAATTACATCAAGTACTTAGTTTAGACCAAATTGTTGAATATGCTATTAAATTTAATAATGATTTAGAAATTGAAAAAGCTCAAACTCGTTAAAAGTTTGAGTTTTTATATGATTACTATTGCGATTTTAATTAATTTTTGATAAAATTAATTTAAGATAGGTGATGTTAGATGAATAATAGCTATGCTAAAAGAACAGTTTTAGGAGCTTTAATTATAACAATGTCTTTAATAATTATTGGGATAAGTGGATCTTATGCATATTTTACATCTAGTGTAGAAAAAGTTCCAGGATCTGATGGTGGTGTTAGTTTCACTAGTGGGGATTTAACAATGGATTTTGTTGCAACTGATTATATAAATGCTGAAGATGTTAATTTGATTGATGGAAGTAAATATACAACTTTAGGAAAGAAAAGTGCTTTTTCAATTAGTTTACCAAGTACTACAACTGTTGTTAGTGAAGCAACATATGATATATTTTTAACTGATGTGAAATTAACAGCAAATTTAAAAAGTCAGTATTTAAAATGGGCTTTGCATGATAGTACTAAGATGGTTAACAGTGGAACGTTTGCAACAGCAGAATTAAGTAGTTCACAAAATGCCGATGGTACTTATGATGTAACTTCTTTTAATATTTTATCTGGACAAAGTATTACGAAAGGGGAAACTGATAGTTATACTTTATATTTATGGTTAGAAAATGATCCTGATGTTAATCAAGCTGATAAATCTGGGGCACCTGGAGCTGTTAATTTATTAGGGGGAAAATTATATTTTAAAATTGGATTTAAAGCAACGACATAATATTAAAGTTGTTTTAGAAGGGAAATATATATTTATTTCCTTTTTTTGGTGGTTTTATTAATATTATTTTTATGTTATAATTAGAATACTAGAAGTAAAGGAGTTATAAGATGAAGTTTATTCAAATAAAAAACTGCTATAAAGTATATAAAAATGGTGTAACTGCTATCGCGGATTTAACTTTAGATATTGATAAAGGGGAATTTGTCTTTATAATTGGTGCTAGTGGCTCAGGTAAATCAACTTTAGTAAAAATGCTATATCGAGAAGAAAAACCTACTAAAGGGACAGTTGAAATTGGTGGTATTAATGTTGGTAAATTACGTAATAGAACTGTTTATAAATTAAGAAGAAAATTAGGTATTGTATTTCAAGACTTTAAACTTTTACCTAAACTTACTGTTTATGAAAATGTAGCTTTTGCCTTAGAGTGTATTGGACTTAAAGGTAGTGAGATTAGACCTAAAGTTATGAATGCTTTAGAAATGGTTGGTTTAAAAGAAAAAGTAAGAAGTTTCCCTAATGAATTAAGTGGTGGGGAACAACAAAGAGTATGTATTGCAAGAGCAATAGTAAATGATCCTAAATTATTGATATGTGATGAACCTACGGGGAATCTAGATCCTAAAACTTCTAAAGAAATAATGAATGTTTTGGAAGATATTAATAAAAATTTAGGAACAACTATTGTGATGGCTACCCATGATAAAGAAATCGTTAATCGCATGAAAAAAAGAGTTATTGTCTTAGATGGTGGTGTTTTAACGGGTGACCATTTGAAAGGAAGTTTTAAAATAAATGAAAATGTTTAGAATTTTAAATAGATGTATTCGCGATTCATTTAAAAGTGTTATGCGTAATATTAGTCTTAGTATGGCTAGTATAGTATGTACCACGATTACTTTAATTTTGGTGGCTATTGCAATTATTGTTACTGTAAATGTTAATAATGTAACAACTTTAATGGAAGAAGAACTAACGGTCGTAGTTTTTGTTAATAAAGATGTGACTAGTGAACAAGTTAAAAATATTGAAGATGCTTTAAATAAATTAGAAAATAAAAAAGAAGTAGTTTATAAAAGTAAAGATGAAAGAAAATTAGAAATGCAAAATTCTGATGAAAGTTTAAAAGTAACTTTAGATTATTTAGCTATTAATCCTTTACAAGATACTTTTATTGTTACAGTTTTAGATGTTGATGATTTAGCTCCAACTGCTAGAGAAATAAGAAAAATAGATGGTGTTGAATCTGCTGAATATGGCGAAGGAACTGTTGAAGAAATTGTAGGAATATTTGACGTTATTAAAAAAGCAACAATAGTTATTGTTATTGCTTTAGTTATTGTTACAGCTTTCTTAATTAGTAATACGATTAAATTAACAATTTTTTCGAGAAGAAATGAAATTGAAATTATGCGTTTAGTTGGTAGTAGTAATACAGCGATTAAACTACCATTCATTTTTGAAGGTTTTCTACTTGGTTTAGTTGGTTCTTTAGTGCCAATCATTTTAACTATATATGGTTATATGCTTGCTTATGAAAAAACAGGTGGAACTCTGGCAGTTGAAGCAATAAAATTAGTAAAACCTGTGCCATTTGTTTTAATTACTTCATTATTCTTATTAGTAATTGGAGCTATCGTGGGTATGTTTGGTTCATCAGGTGCTGTAAGGAAGTATTTAAAAATATGAAAAAGGTAATTAGTATAGTTTTAGTTTTGGCTTTACTTTTAGTATCTTTTCCAGTTTATGCAAAAGATGCCGAAACATTAGGTGATTTAAGAAAGCAATATGAAGCTTTATTAAAAGAACAACAAGATTATAATAATAAAAGTGAGGCAGCTAAACAAGAAATTAAAAATAAACAACAAGCTATTAATAATGCTAAAAAAGAGTTAACTGATGCTGAAGCTAAACAAGAAGAAACGGAAACCAAAATAAATGAATCTAATACGAAAATTGAGGAATTAAAAGAAGAAGTTGAACAAGTTCTAACCTATTTACAACATATTGAAAGTAAAAATATTTATTTAGAATATGTGGCTGATGCTTCCAGTTTAACTGACTTCATTATGCGTGTTAAAGGGGTTAAAGAAATAAGTAATTATGTTCAAGAAACTATTGATAACTTAGAAGCTGAAATTGCTAAAAATGAAGAATTGGTGGAAGAATTAAAACAAGTTCAAAAAGAATTAGAAGAAAAAATTGAAAATTATCAAGCGGCAATTGCTAAATTATACGCTAATGTAGCCGAATATGATGAATTTGCTTTAGATTTAGAAGATCAAGTTAAAGCAGCAAAAGAGGAATATGATGTAAATAAAAGAATATGTCAAGCTAATTTAGGAAAAACTAATGATTCGGTAAAATTAAGCGATTGTTCTAAAGTACCGGTAAATGGTAGATGGCTTAAACCTCTTACCAGTGGGGTAGTAACCTCTCCACAAGGATACCGAACTCATCCCGTAACAGGTGTTGCTTATAGTTATCATGATGGTATTGATATTGGGGTAAGTGAAGGAACGCCAGTTTATGCGGCTGCTGCCGGTCAAGTTGTTGCCAAAATAGCTAAGACTAGCTGTGGGGGTAATAGATTATATATTGATGTTAATGTTGATGGGGTAAAATATACAACATATTACTATCATTTATTAAGATTTAATGTTAATGTTGGTGATATTGTTGATCAAAATACCATAATTGGTTATGTGGGAGGATATTCTACTTCTACAAGACATGGTGGATATGATGCCTGTACAACTGGAGCCCATTTACACTTTGGGGTTCAAAAAGGTTATTATAATGTTCAAACTGGATTAGTTAGAGGTAATATAATTGTGCCACCAGGATTTAATAATAATGTAGGATATCGTTTTACATCTCGAACAGATTTTTATCAAAAATAAAAAAGGGTGAAATTAATATGAGTATAAATGAATTTATAAAAAAGATTGCTAATGATATTAAACTAAATAATAAAGATTTAACGGAAGAAGATTACTATTATATTTTAAAATATATTGGTGTTACTAAAGATATGTCTTTAAGTGAAGATATTGTTAAATTTTATCATAATTTTTTGGATAACTTAAGTAATTCTTTAATTAAATATGAGACTAGACAAATAAAAGATGATGAAAATGCTACTTATTATATAGGCTTTTATGCCGATAAAAAAGCTGATTATAAAGAAGCTATTAAAGTATATTTTCCAGTTAAATATGAATATCAAATAAGTGCTTTAAAAACTATATTCTTGTATTTAATTCGTAATTCAATTAAGTCGACAGTTAAGTTTTATGTTAAAGCAACAAATGAAAATATTGTCATTAGATTTTATCATAAAGAAGATGTTATGCCTTTTATTAATTATTGCTATAAAAACTTTATATTAGAAGATTTATTATTAAAACCTAATCCTTTTATTGCAACAATTCATGGAATAGGAATTACTTGTGATGATAATACCGTTGATACATACAATGGAACTTTAAGTAAATTATTAAATAAATATTTTAATTATTTAAAAGTAAATGATAAATTAGATTTTGCTAGTGATTTAGATTTTTTAAATTTTATTAATGAATTAATGAATGTTGAAGAAAATCCCGAAATAAAATTTAATATAGAAGCTATTTATAGTAATATAAAAAATATTTTAAATCATGAATCACCAGTTTTATAAAAAATAAATTAAAAAGTTACTTGATAAGTAGTTTTTTTCTTGACTTGGTATCTTTTTTTATTATAGAATAATACTAGAAATGTTAGGGCCTAGTGTTTACCTTTTTGATATATAACTAAATATATTTTTCCTTAAATCTTATGATGGGGGTTAAATAGATTGGAGTGATGTTCATGAGGAAGGTTCACGAAAAAGTTTTATTACTTTGGATACAAATAAAAACACTAGGTATTAGCCTAATGTTTATCTCAACAGGTAGATATTAGGCATGAGCACCTAACATTTCTACTAATTAATATTATACACATTTTTTAATTAATTGCAAGGTAATAACTTGTATTTTTTAAGTATTTAGTGAAATTACTTGCGATATTCTTCTCTTTTTGATAAAATAATAAAGCGTGGAGAAAAAGATGAAAAACATATTAGATTATTTAGATAAATTACTTAAAGATAATGATGTTATTGTTTTAGCTACTTCAGGTGGACCAGATTCCATGTGTTTAGCTAGTTTAGTGTGTGAGTTAAAGAAATTTAAAAATCTTAAAGTAATTATTGCCCACGTTAATCATAAATTAAGAAGTGCAAGTGAAGAAGAAAAAGACTTTGTCTATAAATATTGTCAAGATAATAATTTAATTTGGGAATATATGGAAATTAAAGAATATAATCATGATAATTTAGAGAATGAAGCAAGGCAAAAAAGATATGCTTTTTTTGAAGAAGTAGTTCATAAATATAAAGCAAATTACTTAATGA
>CANROL010000036.1 GCA_947632255.1 uncultured Bacilli bacterium | reverse complement strand
TTTTCTCGGCATAAAATCACATTTAATATTTATTATTGATTATTCTAAAAGTTGCACTTGACTTTTTAATTAATAATAAAAAAAGAGCAAGAGCTCTAATTATGGGTTAAATTACGGTCATATCTTAAACGATCAGCAAGAGTGGCAATAAATTCGGCATTAGTTGGTTTTGCTTTATCAAAAGCTACACTGTTACCAAATATTTCTTCCATTAGAGCATAATCACCACGAGTCCAACTAACTTCTATTGCGTGTCTAATGGCTCTTTCGACTCTTGTTGCGGTTGTCGAATATCTTATAGCAACTTCAGGGTATATTTGTTTTGTTATACCACTGTAAGAATCACTTTCTTTATAAAATAAGAAAATACATTCCCGTATATATGTATAACCTTTTATATGACTGGGAATACCTAATTCATGTAAGAGTTTACTTATAGCAATATGAACTTGTTTATCATTGTCAGTTAAAACACGAGTTTTAACTACATTTTGATTAGAAATTTCTAAGATTCTAGTTTCTAATGCTAAAAGACTAAATGGTTTTAACATATAGTAACTAACTCCATAGTTATTAGTCATATTAACCGTATACTCTTTTTTGTAACTAGTAATAATAATGATCTTTTTGTCGATATTGTGATCTTTCATTTGTTGTAAAATAGTTAATCCATCTATTTCCGGAAGGATTAAATCCATGACGATAATGTCAAAATCATTTTGATTATTTAAAATATAATCTAAAGCATCTTTGCCATTATCAAGAGTTTTTACTACTTTAATTACTGCGTGATTACTAAATTGTTTTTCAATTTTAGATATGATACTTTTATTATTATCAATAACTAAAATTTTTGCGTTATTTTTCATTTTTCTTCTCCTTTTTATATTTAGCACCTATTTACTACACGCAAAATAATTGTAGCATAA
Source organism: uncultured Bacilli bacterium (assembly GCA_947632255.1). GTDB lineage: Bacteria > Bacillota_I > Bacilli_A > RF39 > UBA660 > Caccenecus. The sequence goes on along the minus strand of CANROL010000036.1, from coordinate 8,165 downwards.
GCTCGAATAAGATACAAGTAAATAATTTGACAACCTTTGTCAAGTTATGTAAATGTTTGTCATATTATGTCGAAAAAAGTATACTATTTCGGTTGTTGTGTCATTTTTTCTAAAATTAAAGCAATATTTTGGGGATTTAAAGAAGCAGAACCAATAATAAAACCATCTAAATTAGAAATATTTAAAAAATTAGCAATATTATGAGGCATAATATTACCCCCAAAAACTACATCAATATTAGTATGGTAATATCTTTTTGCTAATTCTTTAATAAAATTAATTTGTTTAACAATTATATTTAAATTATATTTATTTTCATTACCTATTAAATAAGTTGGTTCATAGGCTATAATTATATTTTTAAATTGAGAAATTGGTATATTATCTAAGATATTTGCTAATTGATGAGCAATAACTTGGTAACTAATGTTTTTATCTAGTTCTTCTTTAGATTCCCCAATACAATAAATAATTTTTAAATTATTAGCTAAAGCTTTCTTTACTTTTTTTAATAAACTTTCATTATTTTCAAAATAATATTTTCTTCTTTCATAATGACCAACTAATATATATTTTACATTTAAAGATAATAACTGTTTAATTGTAATATCCCCAGTTAAATTTAATTGTTCATATAAAGAAATATCTTGGCAGCATAAAAGAATATCTTCATCTTTAAATAAATTTAAATATAAAGTACTAGGAGCTAATATTATATTTAGAGGTTTATTTAAAGAATGAAGATAATTTTTATAGTTAAGTATTTCTTGATAATCTTTATGAGCTTTTAAATTACAAATCAAGTACTTCAACGGTATCTTCCTCACTTATGGCATCTAAGCCAGGTAAACTTTTTTTGGCAATATATTCTAAGGTGGCACCTCCACCACTGGAAATATTAGCAAAAACATCTTTAAAGCCTAAATTATTTAAAGCAGAGATGGTATCGCCTCCACCGATAACAGTTGTTTTCTTTGCGTTTTTAAGAGCATTAAAGATTTCAATAGTTCCATTTTTAAATTCATTTTCTTCATATACTCCCATAGTTCCATTTACAAATATAGTAGCACTGTTATTAATGATATTAGTATATTTAGTAATAGTTTTGGGGCCAATATCTTTAATTATATCATCAGCTTCAATATTATTCGTGGCTTTAATTAATGGTTTTTCATCATAAGTTCTTTCAATGGTAGCATCAAGAGGAAAGGCAAATTTAGTTTTATATTTTAACATTAATTCTTTTAATTTATTAATAATTTCGGGATCATTTGTTTTAAGGGATGCGCCAGTTGATAAGCCTAGAGCATTTAAAAATGAATTAGCTATTCCTCCACTTAATAAAAGATGGTCACAAATAGGTAATAAAGATTCAATAATTGGTAGCTTATCATCAACTTTAGCACCACCCATTAAAACTGTAAAAGGATGTTCGGGATTAATTACTAAATTATTTAGCATAGCTACTTCTTTAGCTACTAGAAAACCAATCGCGTTAGGTAAAAAACGAGGAATACCAACAACGCTAGTGTGACTACGATGAGCAACGGCAAAAGCATCAAAAATATATACTTCCCCTAATTCAGCAATTTTTTGAGCAATTTCTTCATTTAATTTAGATTCTAATTTATTAGGTACATCTAAAAAACGGGTGTTTTCTAATAGTAAAATTTCACCTGGTTGTAAATTTAAAGCCATTTGTTTAGTATCAGGACTTAATATATCACTAGCAAAACTTATTTTTTTATTAAGTAAATTTTCTAAGATAGGTTTTATTATATATAAAGAATTAGTTCTTTTATCTTCTTCAGTTTTAACTCGTCCTAAATGACTTAAAATTATTATTTTTGCATTATGAGTAATTAAGTAATTAATTGTTTCTAAACTTTTAACTATTTTAGTATTATCTATAACATTACCATTTTTAATAGGAACATTAAAATCACATCTTAATAATACTCTTTTATTATCTATATTTATATCTGTTATAGTTTGTTTCATTAAAATCCCTCTTTACTTTATTAATATTATAACTTTTTAAAATGATTTTTACAATATAAAACTTATTTTTATTAATAATTTTGAAGTTTTAACATATATATTAGTAGGAGGCTTCAATGAATAAATTTTTACTTATTATAGTGATGATTTTAATACCAATTAATTTATTAGTTAAAGAAAAAGAAATACCAGTAATGATGGGAGTTACTTTAGAAAATTATAGTTTAGAAGTAAAACCAAAAGAAGAAATAAAAGAAGAAGAAAAAGAAAATGAAAAAGTATTAATAAGTAATAATAAAGATAAAAGCAATCCTTTTTATGTGGATTTAGAAGAATATGTAATTGGTGTAGTTGCCGGGGAAATGCCAGCATCATTTAATATAGAAGCCTTAAAAGCGCAAGCCGTAGCATCCAGGAGTTTTGCTTTAAATAAAATGCAACAAAATAATAATTATGTTTTAAGTACGACCATAAATGATCAAGTTTATTTAACCGAAGAAGAAATGCATAAAAAATGGGGTAATGAATTTGATTATTATTATAATAGAATAAAACAGGCAGTTTTAGATACAAAAGGGGAAGTAGTAACTTATAATGATGAAGTTATAAGTGCATATTACTTTGCAATATCTAATGGTTATACTGATGATGCTCAAGTTGTTTTTAATGAATCACGAGCTTATTTAGTTAGTGTAGATTCTAGTTGGGATAAAAATTATAAGTCTTATAGTTCAACTAGAACTCTTACTAAAAATGATTTTTTAAAAAAATTAGGTTTAGAGGGGAATACTATTAAAATTGGTGAAGTTATTAGAAGTGATAATAATTATGTTAGATCAATAGTTATTAATGATATTAAGTTTACGGGTTTAGAAGTATTTAATAAATTAGCTTTAAAATCTACTGATTTTGTAATAAATGTTAATAATGATAATGTAAATATTACAACTTATGGTTTTGGTCATAGTGTAGGAATGAGTCAATATGGCGCCCAAGGAATGGCCAGTGAAGGTTATAATTATCAAGATATTTTAAAACATTATTATAAAAATACCGAAATAAATTATATTTAAGTATAAATTTTTAAATCTTGCTCACTTTAATATTAGAAAGGTGAGAAAGATATTTTGAAAAAGAAAAAACTTAGAGGTTATGTTTTACCAACTTTATATGTATTAATTTTAATGTTAGTTTTTGGTGCTGTAAGTATTGTAAGTAGTTTATTTAATACTAGTCCTAATTATTTATATTCAATGCGAATTTTAAATGATGGCAATACTATTCCCGTGGTGGGGGAAAATCCTACAAATCCTGATAGTTTTCCAATTTTAAAACCATTTATAAGTGAAAATGTTGAAATTGCTAAATATTATTATGATTTAGATGAGGATGCTAATAAACAAGAAAATAGCTTAATATATTATGAAAATACTTATATGAAAAATACAGGTATTTTATATTCTAGTAGTGAAGAATTTGATTGTTTAACAGTTTTAGATGGTAAAGTATTAAATATAAAAGATGATGAAATATTAGGTAAAGTTGTAGAAATTGAACATAATCAAAATTTAAGAACTATATATTATAGTTTAGGTAATATTGATGTTAAAGTTGGTGATGTATTAAGTCAAGGGGAAATAATTGGTCAAAGTGGTACTAATAAAATAAGTGAAGAAAAATATAACTTATTATTTGAAGTATATTATAATGGAACATTACTTAATCCTGAAGAATTTTATTTTATGAATGCTGAGGATTTAATATAAATAAAACCACTTATTGAGTGGTTTTTTTAGAAAGGATTTAAAATGATATTATTTATCGAAGATAATAAATTATTTATTATAAATAAGAAAGTAGTCCATGATTATAAATGTAAAAGTATTAATAAAGGTTTTATTATAAATAAAGATATGTTTATAAATGAATTTTTAAAGATAATTAAAAAAGAAAAAATTAAATTAAAAATGTTAGGTAATGATATTAAAATAGTTAAGAATAGTTATTTTAAAGAAGCAGATATTTATTATTTAGAAAATATTTTAAATGAATTAGGCTTTTTAAAAATAGAGTATATAGATATAAAAGATTTTTTTAAAGATGAGGCAACTTATATAGAAGTTAATAATACTTATATGATTATTAATTTAGATGAAGGATTATATTTAGATTTAGATTATTATAAAGATATACCAAAAATTTTAAATTATTTTAATGTTTTATTAAATAAAAATATAGTTTTTTTTGGTTTAAATAAGAATATTCCTTTTATTAAAGTAATGAATAAAGATGTATTTTATATGGATAATTATCAAAATTATATTCCAGAAAGTTTACTCAAAGTGGAAAAATGAGCAGTTATACTTCATTTTTTTTTGACATCATATCAATATTATAATATAATTATTTAGTCATAGTAAAAAATGGAGATGGAAACAATTTATGAAAATTATTATTGTTGATGATAATGAAAAAGAAACCCAACATATTAAAGCATTACTTTATACAATTATAAAAAGAGATTACCAAATTTTAACTTATTCACAAACTTGTGAAAATTTAATTGATGAAATTAAAATGAAAGATACAAGAAAAATATATATTTTAAATATTGAAACTGGTGATCAAACTAGTGGTATTACAATCGCCAAAAAGATTAGAGAAACAGATTTTGATAGTGAAATTATTTTTATAACTAAACACGAAAAGATGTTTGAAGTGGCTCATCGAAGTGTATATAAAGTATTTGATTTTATTGAAAAATTTCATGAATTTGATAAAAGATTTAAAAAAGATATACGGGATATTGTGAATATGGAATATGATGATAAAATATTTAGATATAAAGATTTAATACTATTTTATAAATCTATTTTGTATATATATCGAGAGACGGAAGAAAGAAAGTTAGTAATTGTTACTAAAAATGGTACTTATAGAGTTAAAATGAGTATCAAAAAAATGCTTAGTATGTTGGATGAAAGATTTGTTCAATGTCATCGTTCTTGTATTATGAATGTTTTATTAATCGAAGATAAAAATTATAAAGAAGGTTATTTTAAAGCTAAAGGGGAAGCAGTTTATTTATTATCTAAAAAATTTAAAAAAGATATTGATAGGGTTACAAATGATTTTTTTAATTAATATCTTTTTTTTTATGACAAAATTCGACAAATATTTTAATTAAATGTGTTTAAAAAACTATAATATTTGTTCTAAAATAGTATTCCTTAAGTTTTAAATATAGAAAAAATAATTTTTAAACGCAAAATTCAACTTTTGAGACATAGTTATTTAAAAATATGTGAAGATATGTTATTTTAAGAATACCTCGGTAATAGAGCTGGTTATTTAATGGATCCTATAATAACTAATTTCTTACTAAGGCTTCGGGGAGTACTGGTGCTTTTTAAAATAATATGAGTAGAAAGTTGAGGTGTACTTAGTGATGACTGGAAAAGTTAAGTGGTTCAATAATGACAAAGGCTATGGCTTTATAGAGTATGAAGACCTTGAAGACATATTTGTTCATTATTCGGCAATTTTAAAAGACGGCTACAAAACTTTAAAAGAAGGCGCAATTGTAGATTTTAAGTTAATTGAAACATCTAAAGGTTTACAAGCAGTTGATGTTGCCGAAAAAGAATTAACTACAAATAAGTAGTTAAATGAACCCACTTAATAATGGTGGGTTTTCTTATGAAACAAAAATTATTGTTTACTTAATATTTAACTCATGTTAAAATAATATTAAGGAAGGATTTGATTTTATGGAACTTGTAATAAGAGGGGATAAAGTAACAGTTACTAAATCTATTAAGGACTATGTTAGTGATAAGTTAGCAAGATTGGATAAGTATTTTGAAGTCCCTGATAATATTAAAGCTCAAGTTATTATTCGAGTTAGAAATGATGAACAAATTATTGAAGTAACAGTGCCTACTAGTCGTTTTACATTGCGGGCTGAAGTAAAAAATGCTGATTTATATGCAGCGATAGATGAAGTTGTAGATATATTAGAAAGACAAATTAGAAAGAATAAAACTAAACTTAATAATAAATATAAAAATTTAATTCAATTAGATTTTAATATGGACTTTGAAGTTAGTGACGATGAAGAAGAAGATCGTAAAATTGTTAAAAGAAAAGCTATTGATACTAAACCAATGGATGAAGAAGAAGCTGTTTTACAAATGGAATTATTAGATCATGATTTCTTTGTCTTTAAAAACGTTGATGAAGAATGTGTTTCCGTTATGTATCGAAGAAAAGATGGTAACTACGGAATAATTAATGTCAAATAAAAAACCTAGAGATAGGTTTTTTTAAATGGTTAACGACTCATTGTATAATCTTTACCAGTCATTTCAATAATATAATTTTCCATATATTCTCTTGCTTCTGTTACTTCACTTTGCATTATATAATTATCTGTTGTATATTTTATTTCTGCCCCTACTAAAGATTTAGCTAAGATAACAGCATCAGTTAAATTAAAATTGTCAGATTTAAGAAATGAAAAATAATTATAGAAAACTAAAAAGTCTTCAGGGGATAATTTATTTCTTTGGCATTTTATAATAATGCGATCAGTTACTTCGGTAAATTTTTCTTTAGTTAATTCATCCATTTATAAAACCTCCTAGTAGCTATAATAACATTTTTAGAAGAAAATACAAGTATTTAGGTAGATTTTAATAGAAGTTTTAACTAAGGCAATCGCATAAAAATTTGACGTAAAGTAAATTAAAGAGAAGGAATGACATTAAATATAAGGTTTTCAATATTTTTGAAGTCACTTGTATAACGTGTCATTTTTTTCTTTAAAGTAAGTTTATTTCCCATAGAATTATCAAGCCTTGCTAAATTAAAAACTATTTTTCTGATTAAAGATAAGTTGTTAATAGAATCGCCAACTCTATTTCGTGAATGATCTTCATTCATAATGACATCTAACCTCCAATGTAAAGAACATTCTATATTCCAATGTCCTCTTGTTATTTTTATAAAGGTTTCAATATCAAATTTATCACTTAATATATAATAATGTTTAGTAACTTTACTTTGACCATTTTCTTCTCTATAAACATCAATTCTACCAATTGCTTTTACTGATTTCCATTTTTCTTTATCAGATAAGCATTCTGTGTCATATGATAAGTAATAAACTCTTTTTTCTATTCTTCCGTGATCTTTTTCATAATCAGTATCCCAAACTATGATATCAGTATCTTCTCTTCTTATTCCTAAATCAAAATAAGTTTTAATATCATCTTTTAAATCTTTTTGATTATCTTTAACTTTTAAAATATACTTACCTTTTTTATCTTTACTTGTAATTAAATTACATATATTTTCTTGAGTTCCTATGGCATCAATAGTAATTATTTTATCTTTAATATCTAATAAATTTATTAATTCAGGAATTGCTTTTATTTCATTTGATTTATCATTTACTTTTAGTTGCCCAACTGATAATCCTATGTCTGATAAAAAGGCTGAAACTATATAAGGAGTATTTCCTCCATTTATTTTATCTCTAGCACTTTTTATTGCTTTTCCATCAATACTTAGATGTTGTCCTTTTTGTCCTATTATTTCCTTTATCCATTCTATAAATATTTCTAAAAATTTATTTGAATCAATTAAAGCAAATACTCTGGAAAATGTATCATGAGAAGGTATTCCATTTTTTAAAGATAATAAATTAGTAAAATATTCTTCATGGACTTCTAAGAAATCTGCCATATTTTCAAAATCAGAATAACCACATAATATACCATATACACTCATTACTAATATATCTATAAGTTCATGTTTCTTTCCTCGTATATCTCTTGGATCTTCTAATATTTCAAAATGATTTATTAATGTTTTCATTATTCTTACACTTCCTATATTATAAGAATACAGGTTTTTTAACTATTTTAAAAGATATTATACCATTTTTTTACATTATTTTTTTATGCAATTGCCATAAATTTTAACATAAATGTTTGACTAAAATTTTAATTATGTTATAATTTTAAATGGAAGGTGAAGAAACTATGGGATTTTTACGCAGATTTTTTGATACCGAATATAAAGAATTGAAAAGATTTGGCGTTATCGCTGATAAAATTGTAGCATTAGATGAAGAAATGGCTAAATTAAGCGATGATGAA
>CANROL010000035.1 GCA_947632255.1 uncultured Bacilli bacterium | reverse complement strand
ATAAGCCATGATATAACCAAATATGGCACTTACTAAAAATATTAGAAAATCATAACTTAGATTTTGTTTTAAAATTATTTCTATAATTGATATAATTGCAATTAGGAAAAAGATAGTATTAATAATTAATAAAGATTTAAAACATTTTTTAACATATAATATGTAATTTAAGATAATTAATAAAACATAATATATAAAGAATTCTATAGTACTAATTAAAAAATATTTATAAGCATTATGGGATGCTATAATAATATCATTATTATTTATAACTTCGGCAGTAAGTGATGAGATAGAAACATATCCCGCATACATAAAATATACTATAGGAACTATAAATATAATACTTAAATAAATAATTTTTAAAATATTATTTTTAAGATTATTTTTTTGATATATTTTTTTTACTTCATTATTATTATCTTCTTTTAAATTTAATATATCATTAATACTAGTATCTAACACTTTACTAAGTAATATTAATATTTCTATATTAGGTATACTTCTATTAGTTTCATAACTACTAATAGTTTTAGGTGAAACATTTATTAAATTAGCTAATTCTTCTTGTGTTAAATTTTTTTCTTTACGCAAGTTAGTAATATTAAGACCAATATTCATTTGTAATCCTCCTCCTATATTAAAATAACATACTTTTTTAAATATTGCACTCTAATTATTGTAGACTTTTTTAAAATTAATAAACTTTATTATTAAAAGCAAATACTTTACTATTTCTTACTTTTCTTGTATAATACTCTTGAAAGAGGAAACTATATGGAATATATAAAAATTAAAGATGCTAAAAATATTATTAGTAAAAGCCCATATTTAGTAAGTAATCCCACAAATTATAAAAATAAATGGCATGATTTCTTTGGCAATAATAATCCTATTAACTTAGAACTTGGTATGGGCCGAGGCGACTTCATTATTAATATGGCTAAAACTTACCCTAACATTAATTTTATTGGTTTAGAGTTATCAGATTCGCAAATGGTTCGAGCAGTTGAAAGATTATCAACCGTAAAACTTCCTAATTTAAAATTAATTAATGCAGATGCTAGTACCATTGATAAAATATTTGGTAAAGAAATAAATACTATTTATTTAACATTTTCGGAACCATGGCCTAAAAGAATTGATGAGAAAAAAAGATTTACCCATGAAAATTATTTAAAACTATATGATAAAGTATTTAAAAGAGATAAACACATTATTTTAAAAACGGATAACAAAGGTTTCTTTGCTTATTCCCTTGAATCTTTATCTCAATATTGGTACTCATTTAATCGCGTAAGTTTAGACCTACACCATGATGAATACCCTATTCCCAACATAATGACTGATTTTGAAAAAAGATATTTTGAAGAAAATAGACCAATTTATTATGTTGATGCTGTCTTTAAAGAATAAGTTTTTACTTATTTTTTTATTTATAAATAATTTTTTAACTTGCAAACAATTTTATACACCTTAGTCATAGGGTTACTTCTCACTGGAAGAGTATTTTTATTTAAAGTTTCCATACCTAAACAATTATTTATAGCCCTATCTAATTTTCCATTTTCTGTAACCTTTTCAAAAATATTAAGATCATTTTTCTTATAATTTCCTAAACCACTAGCTATAAATTCTTTATTTAATTGTTCTAAAACTTCTTCTTTAGAAATATATCGATTTACTTTTTTAAAATGTGATAATAACCATAGTTCAAAATTTGGATTAGACCAAACGGTATTATATTCACAATTAGATATAGCTTTATTAAATTGTTCATCACTATAATCATCTTTATCAAATACAACCCACACTTCTTTATATATTTTACTAGCATAGTTTACAAATTTTTCAGTATACTTTACCAAATCTATTGTATTTTTACCAGTGCCTTTAACTTCAATATTTGGAATTAAAACATCAACTTTATTACCATATCTCTCATTTATTTGTTTTTTTAAACCATTAAAATAATTAGGTTCCGTTTTTACACCTTCACACACAATCAAAAAATTGGCTGGTGCTTGTTTTTTGCTTTTAAATTTACTTATTCTTGATGTATTTTTATTTCTCATTTTATTTTAAACTCCCGTAAAACTGGAATAGCACCATATCTTCCTGTTAAATAATCCTTATTATATGTTGCATCATTTCTAACTTTTTTACTAGTTTTATTTTCTTCATCTTCTAATATATAATCTGATAAAGCATAAAGTTCAGATATGCCATCAGCATTTTTCTCAGTAAACCAAATTTCATCTCGTCTAAATGTATCTTTATTTAAATTAACCGTATCATGAGTTGAATAAATTAATTGCCCATTTCCTATATTAGTATCTTTATTATGAAATAAATTTATAATATATCTAGTTAACAAAGGATGTAATTTAGCATCTAATTCATCAACAAATAAAATCATTCCTGTTTTTAAAGCATCCATCAAAAAATCAAATAAATGAAACATTTTTCTAGTTCCGTTAGACTCTAAATCTAAAGGCAAAGCTTTTAGTTTATTATCTTCACCACGATGAATTAATTCAACTTTAATTCGGTTGGTGTTTTGCACATTTTCTAATGAATTGGGAGTAGTTTTAATTCCTTCTATTCCAGAATCAAAAGTTTTAATAAATTTTAATAATTCTTTTTTATAAATTTCATCACTTAATATTTTAAGTGATATTCTATTATTTATATAATCTTCAAATCTAGGATTGCCTAAATTTAAATAATTACTATTCATAAACCATTCATAAACATTATTGAAATCTTTATTATCTTTATTTATTTTACTATAAATATTTAAAAATAATGTTCTTTCATCTATATTATCTAAATCAGTTATCTTATTATTAGATTTTATTTTGACATTATTTTTATCTCGTTCAAATATTACATAAAATTTATTTATTCTTTTTTCATATAACCATTCCGAAATGATAATATCGTTAGTTACTTCAAAACCATACTTATAAATTTTATTATGCACAAAAATCTCTACTTCTAAGCTTATGGGTTCGTTATTTATCATAAAACTATAAATATTATCTTCATCTATTAATGCATTAGTTCGAGAATCATCACTTACTAAAATTCTTTTTTTCATATAATCAAAAGCTTGCAATACATTGGTTTTACCACTGGCATTAGCCCCATATATGGCGGCCACCTTTAAAATATTTATATTATCTTCTTTAACAAGATTATATTCATGATCTTTTAAAGATGTAGCTTCCATATCTAAAACATTTTCATTTTTAAAAGACTTAAAATTCTTAAAACTAAACCTTATTAACATATAACATTTCTCCTTTTATATAAATATTATATGCTATTTTTATAAAAATATCAATATTTTTGAGATTTTTTCTCAAATATTAGTAATTAATTAGGATTAGCAACTGTACTTTCAATTACAGTTGTATTATTTTGAGTATATATTTCATTTAAATAATCATATGTTTCTTTAATAGATTTACCTTTACTATAAACAGTCATGGCATCTATCATCATATTTAAAGCATCTTCTGGAATTTCTGTTTCGGTTATTTCGACATTATACTCTTTAATTATCCATTTTAAAATAGGACCGGCAACATCTAAAACTTGTCTATAATCAACACTTAAACTACCAACACTAGCAACACTATTTATAATAAAATCAAAATCATCAAATGGCACTTGTTCAGGATATTCCCTAATAAATCTTTTAATTAAACTATTTATATTTTTGGCAATATTATGTATATCCTCTCTAAATACTTCATCTGTATTAAATTTATTTAAGATATAACTAGTTGTTTTATCATCAATAAATTTAAAACTAAGCTTGGTAACTTCTGCATCCAAAACTACGTACATTTTATTTTTTGAATTCAAATCCCATTTATCAATAAAACTAAAAGCTTTTTTAAATTCTTCTTTATGATCATTAATATCTACCGCATAAACAGGTTCTATTCCCATCAATGAATCTATTTTATTTACTCCTTTAGTATAATAATTATAAACAGCCATTCTTGTTAAAGGATAAGTTGCAAATGAATATCTAACTTTATAAACTACTACAATCTCTAAACTAATAATAAACATAAAGCATATAAATTTTAAAGGTAAAGTTATGGGTGCTCTAACTATGCGAAATACCTTTTTAGACATACTAACATTTTTGAACTTCTTTTCTGGTTTTCTAACAAATAATATTTTCCAAAAAAACCATATTGGAAAAGTTATAATAATTAATATTTTTAATAAAATATGTCCAACATTTTTCAAAGTATCTTGCATCTAAACCAACTCACTTCTAAAACCATTATACTTATTTATAGATATTAATGCATGTTTAATCTTATTAGAATTTAAATAATAAATACAATATTTAATAATAAATAATATAAAAAATGTTAATAACTCTTTAATTATTAACACTTTTTATATCTTGTAATTGAAAACGATATTTTTGCGTTACATCAGGATACTTTTCATGATCTACTTCACTTAAAAACATCTCTAATGGTCTAATCCATAACTTATTATCACCATATAAAGCCCGATATAAAACATATTTTTCTTTAGTTTCGGAATGATTAACAATATCAATAACTAAATAATAATCCCCTTTAAAATGACGATATATTCCATTTATTTTAAGTTCTTGCATTTATTTTACCTCCCACTATTTATTATTTTCTCTTAACTCGCATATTCTTTTTAATATTAACAAATCTTTTATCATTTGCATTTAAAATAATATTAACTAACTTTTCTAATTCATTTTTATTTAAAGCCATTCCATATCTTAATTTAGTAAAGAAATCATAGCTATTTATTTGTTCTTTACCTTTTAAATTAGGTAGTAAATCTAATAATTTTACTGTTTCTATTAAAGCCCCTTGTTGTTCATCACTATAACCCATAAATATATTGACCATCAAAGCTTCTTCAAATAATAATTCTTCTTCAATATTACCTTCTAATTTAATAAGTTCTAAAGTTTTATTTAAAGCTTCCACATTCGCGTTTCTTTCCAAAGCTAAATGACCACATTGTTTTTGAAATCTTAAAACTCTTTTCCTTTGTTCTAAAGCTTCTTTAATTGTTTTCATTTTTCTTTCTTTATAAATATAATCATAAATTAATTTATAAGTACTTAGAACCACTAAAGGAGCCTCTATTTTTCCTTCTGCCATTAAATACTGATAAGAATGTTCTAATTCATGTAATAAAACATAAATACCTACATAATAATTATAATCTAAATCATTTTCTAAATTATTTAAATATTTAAAACTTTCTTTAATATAATTAACAGTATATAAATAACTATCTATATTTAATTTTAAAGTATTACTATTAGGAATAAAACTAAGTAATTTTCCCTCGCTTTTATTATCTAAACTTAAATTAGTTAAATAATTATTATTTTCTTTTAAAGCAAAAGCTTCATAAAATTCATATAAAAAATTATTATCAATTTCTTTTTCTCTTAAAATATTTAAAAAATATTGTAATTTTTTTAATTCATCACTAATTATCATAACTAAATATGCCTTGCGTTTAAGTTTTCTATAAAAGCCTCAATAATAACATCTGTAGAAGCAGTATAATAATCTTCCCCTAAATATTCTTGAATACACAATTTACTATTTTGCCCTTTAATCATCTTTTGTAAAGTATCGCGATCATTAAACCTATTAGTAAAATATCCTAAATTACCTTCTTCTAATAAATGTTTTAAAGCCGCTTGAGCTTGAGCATCATTATAAACTTGTTTAGTATTTAAATAAGCATTTTTTAAAGTTTCAATTAAAGCACTACCAATATTTTCAGTATTATTCATATTTCTATTAACATTTAAAATATGATTTACAAATAATTCATATATTTCACTTTCATTATAATACTTAATTCCTCGTCTATTTAAATATTCTATTATAATTGCTTTAACCATACCAGGTTTAATATTATTAAGAATAATATCGCGAGCTCCTTCACTTCTTGTAAAACCTAAAGCATTACCAAAAACATATTGTTTTAAAGCAAGCACTCCATATCCTGGATGATATTTTTCTGTTATCCTAACAGCTTGTTCTAAATAAGAACTAAGAGGTAAATTAGAATCAACTTTTTTATTTTCAATTTCTAAAATATTATTAACATATACTTTATATAAATCATCTTCATTTTGATAAAATATCTTTTTACTAGCTAAATATTTTAAAACTGTAAGTTCAACTTTTTCTGGTGCTACATGTCTATTTAAAATATCACGAGCATTTTCTTTTCGTGTAAATCCTAAATCATCACCTTTACTATATCTTTTTAAAACTTGAGCCCCATAACCAGGATAATATTTCTCATTTATTTGAAGAGCTTTTTTTAAATAATAATTATCATCCGTTATTCTTTCTCGATTCTCAGTATAATCATCTAATAATTTATTTTTAGCATGAATATAAAATTCTTCAATTTGAAAATCTGATCTTGTTGTTTTAGATAATAAAGTATAAATATCTTTCTTATCTAAATCATAAATTGTCTCTTTTTGTTGATTAATAAATTCATTTAACATTACTATATTTAAATCATTTAATCTATTTTCTTTTTTTAATAAATAAACTAAATCTGCGATAATATTACATAAAACATCATTAAAAGAATAACCATTATCCATTGTAATACCTATTCCATTTTGATTAGGTAAAAAAGGATTAACATTTAATAAATTACTTCTTAAATAATTATTACCATTAATAAAATTTATAATTGAATTAGCATCTTCTAAGGTATTAACTCTAATTACTAAATCATCATTACGAACTACATGTGCCATTTTAGATTGATGAGTAATATTATTTTTAGCTAAAAAATCAAATATCATTTCCCCTGCTTTAGAAATATGTTTAGCATCATATGGTAAATATAACTTAATTTCATTACCACTTATTCTTCCATTACTGAACATCAAAAAATTAAAATTTTGTATTTCAAAAACATTTATATTATCATTTTTTCGATAACGCTTATAAAAATTACTATATAATTCTTGGATATTTTCTAAGGACTTTAGATTCGTAGGAATATTATATCTTATTAAAACTGAATAAACAACATCACTAGTAACTTCTTTATTAGGATTAGAAATAGCTAACTCTTTTATAATATCTAAAAAAGATTGCATTAATAAATAATTATTCATAATCTTCACCTTCTTGAATAGATATTTCTATAGTTTTATCTAATTCGTTATTAATATCATTTAGAGGTATTTCCATTGTCTCATCTAAATCAGTTATAGGTCTATCAATATCTTCTTTTCCTACAATTGGAACATCTATTTCCTCACCTTTATAATTCCATTTTTGAGTTTCCATTAGCATTACCTCACTTATCATATCTTATAATAAGTATACAATAAAAAAAGAGCCTACGCAAGTAAACTATTTTAAATGTGTCTACAATTTTATATTTTATTTCCCATCATATTTTATAACATGACCTTTAATATATATTTTTTTAGTCTCTCGATTAATTATCATAGCCCCATCATCAAATATAGCATAAACATCTTTTTTAGTTTTTCGAGCTACATCTTCCAATTTTTTTAAATATCTATAATTATTAGAAGAATGGACATCAAAATAAAAATCATCATCCAAAACTCCAAAGCCATCATAAAAAGCAAAGTATTTATAATAATTATTTTTAGCAGTAATAAAATATCTTCTTAATTGTAATTCCGCACCCGCACTTTCCCCAATAATTAATTTATCATAATGTTTAATATAAGATAAAAATTCAAAATCATGAACTACTTTTTGAAACATCATTTCAGGATTTCCTCCCGGTAAAATCATACAATCAGAATTTAATATTAAATTTTTCATACTAGCATGTATAGGATAGTAAGGATTTAAAATATTTATATTATCCTTTAAAACTCCTAAATCTAATAAAGGTAATACATATTTATTATACTTTTCTGAGCCTTCTTTAAAATATTCATTTTGAAATTTATGATAATCTAATTCATGAGGAAAAGCCCACGGCAAAATTACCACTTTACTATTTTCATCTAATCGAGATTTTAAAAAATTATGACATAACTGATAACAAGACGTTATTTTACTACATAATATACTTTCACGCATTTAATCCTCACTATCTAGTTTTAGAATTACATTCATCTTTAGTAATCTTTGTTTTTAATTCATTTAATTTTTCTTTTTGTAAATTTATAAATAACAATTTAAGAAAACCACTGCTGTTTAAAGTTAAATATTCTAAATCACTTAAAGTCATTCTATCTAATAAATCTGTTTCACCTGCTGCATTCAATATTTCTCTTAATGTTAAATGATTATCACCAAATTCTCCATTTCGATATCTTCTCATTATTTCATTATATTTTAAAATATTAACACTTAATTCTTCTTTATTTTTTTCTAAATTCATTTTTATAACCTCCAATTATTACATTAATTTTTCTTTAATCATCAAAGCATATGTTTGAATCATTCCTATTGTATCTTTTGTCTTAAAATAATTCTTTATATAAAAGCCACATTTTTTATAGCAGTTTATTGCCTTTTGATTATTTTTCAAAGGACACATTACTAATAATTTAGCCTTTTTTTCTTTATATAAATATTTAGATAATATATTTATTGCAGTACTTCCAATTCCTTTATTATGTTCCCCTAATTCTCCAATAAATATATCAATTTCATAAATATAATTACCTTTTAGATTATACAATTCTTTATTTTCAGTATCTACTAATTTATATTGAATAATACCAACAGGTCTTTTTTTATATTCAATCATATAAACTGGAACTTTCGCTGATTTTAAAGTTCTAGGATAATATTTTTCTTTTATTTCTTGATAATTTAATTTTCTTTGTTCAAAACTAGAATAAATTTCCTCTTCTTGATACCATTTTTCTAATAATTTATAATCTGTATCAATATCTTTCAATAATCTAATATTAACATCATTCATAGAAATCACATCCTTTTTATTACATTATTAATGCTTTTTTCAACAATAAATTTATCATTTTTTTATTAAATGTATAATTATTTATTTTCTATTTGTTTTGTTTCATTCATTAATTTATCAAAATCTGATACATAGTTTCTATCTTGTATAACTTTATATTTTTCATATTCTTTTTCTGCCTTTTTTACTG
>CANROL010000034.1 GCA_947632255.1 uncultured Bacilli bacterium | reverse complement strand
GTTCGTCGGGCAGGTAAATCAAAATTATTAGAAGAATTTAAAAAATATATTGAAGAAAATGAAAAGAATTATAATATTATTCATATTAATTATAACTTAATAAAATTTGAAAGTATTAATGAATATCATAAATTAATTAATTATGTAGAAGATAATTATATTAATTCAAAACATAATTTTTTATTAATAGATGAAGTACAAATGTGTAAAGGATTTGAAAAAGCTATTAATAATTTTCATGCTGAAGAAAAATATGATATTTATATAACTGGTTCTAATGCTTTTCTAATGAGTAGTGATTTAGCAACTTTATTTACAGGAAGAACCTTTGAAATAAAAGTATATCCTTTTTCTTATCAAGAATATTTAGAGTATTATGGAAAAGATAATACTGAAAATGAATTTGATAATTATGTTTTTGATGGAGGATTATCTGGTTCTTATTTATATCAAGATAAAAATGATAAATATGATTATGTTAATGATGTTTATAATACTTTAATAAAAAGAGATATATGTGATAAATATAAAATTAAAAAAGAATATTTATTAGATAAAATAACTGATTTTCTAATGGATAATATAGGAAACTTAACATCAATTAGAAATATATCTTCTTCTTTAACGAATAATAAAGATAAAATAAATCATAAAACTGTTAGTAAATATATAAATTGTTTAGGTAATGCTTTCTTATTTTATAAATTAAGAAGATATGATATTCAAGGTAAAAGATATTTAGCTACACAAGATAAATATTATTTGGTAGATCATTCTTTTAAATTAGCTAAATTAGGTATAAAAAATGTAAATTATGGTCGGATTTATGAAAATGTTGTCGCTATGGAATTATTAAGAAGAGGTTATGAAGTTTATGTTGGTAACTTATATGAAAAAGAAATAGATTTTGTGGCAATAAAAAGAAATGAAAAAATATATATCCAAGTTGCTGATGATATAGGAAGTGATTTTGAAAATAATACTTTTAAAAGAGAAGTAAGCCCTCTTTTAAAAATAAATGACGCTTATCCTAAGTTGTTAATAGCAAGAACTCATCATGAAGCCTTTACTTATGAAGGAATTGAAGTTATAAATATTAAAGATTGGTTAGTTAATAATTAAAAATTTCTATTTCCCAAAATCAAAAAATTTCCGTTTTTGGGAAATAGGATTTTTATTTTGTTGTAAATAAACGCAATAAAATAAAAAAATGAGAGTAAAAGCAACAAATAGATATAGTTATTAAATCCATTTATCATTATATAATAAGATAATTTTTTTACCTTTTATTTCAATTAAACCTTCTTCTTTTAGGTTTTTTAATTCTCTTGACATAGCACTTCTATCAATGGCTAGATAATCAGCAAGATCTGTAAAAGTAGAAGAAATATAAACAAATTTAGAATTATTTTTTTTTGAGGCAATATTAAAATATTCTAATAATTTATTGCGAATAGTTTTTTGAGTAATTATTTCTATTCTTTCATTTTTTTCTCTTATTTTTTCGGTAAGAATTTCAATTAAATTTTTTTGAAATTGGACATAAAAAGCTTTGTTATTATCTTCATTATTAATTATTTTATCATAATCAATAAAAATAATTTCGGTATCTTCTTTGGTTATTAAATCATAATCTTTATTTTTTAGGGAAGACATATTTGTACCAAATATGTCTTCTTCAAATAATTCTTCAATTATAGTTCGATTATCATTGGCATCTACTTTAATTATTTGCACATAGCCTTTAGTTATAATGCCTAAAATATTTTCATTCTTGACAAATGATTGTAAAGATGAATCTTTATTAAATGTAAAGCGATGAGCTTGGAGTAAATAAAGTAATTTGCGCTTATTTGGGGAAGAAATAAAATCAAAAATTTTTGTCATTTGACACCTCTTAAAAAAATTATAGCAAAAATTTTAAAACGTTGCAATTGCAACAATATATTTTTTAAAAAATGTGTTATACTTTTGCCATGGTAGAAGGAGTGAAGTTTATGAAAATAATAAAAAGAGATGGACATATGGTAGATTATAGTCCTGATAAAATTGAGGCGGCAATTAGTAAAGCCAATCAAGAAGTAAGTGAGGAAGAAAGAGTAAGTCCTACACAAATTAAAAATATTATAAAATATATTGAAGGTTTAGGCAAGAAAAGAATGCTTGTTGAAGATATTCAAGATATAATTGAAGTTAAATTAATGAGTATGGGTAAATATGCTTTAGCTAAAAAATATATTACTTATCGTTATACAAGAGAATTAGTAAGAAAGAGTAATACAACTGATGTTTCAATTAAAGAATTAATTGATGGGGAAAGTGATTATTGGAATACTGAAAATAGTAATAAAGATGCTAAAGTTGTTACAACTCAAAGAGATTATTTAGCTGGTATTACTAGTACCGATATTACAAGAAGATTTTTACTTCCAGAAGATGTTGTAAAAGCTCATGATGAAGGGATAATTCATTTCCATGATGCTGATTATTTTGCTCAAAATGCTTTACATAATTGCGATTTAATTAACTTAGAAGATATGCTTCAAAATGGTACTAATATTAATGGTGTTATGATTGAAAAACCACATCGTTTCTTAACGGCGATGACAATTGCAACTCAACTTATCACGGCAGTTAATTCTAGTCAATATGGGGGATGTACAATTACTTTAACTCATTTAGCACCTTTTGTTAGAGATAGTTATAATCGTTATTTAGAAAAATATAAAGCTCGTAAATTTAGTAAAACTGATTGTGAGAAATATGCCAAAGAAGATTTAGCTAAAGAAATTACTGATGGAGTTCAAACATTCCAATATCAAATTAATTCGATGACAACGACAAATGGGCAAGCACCTTTCTTATCTGTTTGTATGTATTTAGGGGAAACAGAAGAATATAAAGAAGAACTTGCGATGATTATTGAGGAAGTTTTAAAACAAAGAATAATAGGTATGAAAAATGATAAAGGTGTTTATATTACACCAGCATTCCCTAAACTTCTTTATGTTTTAGAAGAAGATAACATTCATGAAGATAGTAAATATTGGTATTTAACCGAACTTGCGGCAGAATGTACTGCTAAAAGAATGGTACCAGATTATATTTCAGAAAAAATAATGAAACAACTTAAAATTGATAAAAATGGTAATGGTCAATGTTATCCATGTATGGGTTGTCGTTCATTCTTAACTCCTTATGTTGATGAAAATGGTAAACCTAAATATTATGGTCGTTTTAATCAAGGTGTTGTTACAATTAATTTAGTTGATGTGGCTTTATCAAGTGGAAAAGATATGGATTTATTCTGGAAGATTATGGATGAAAGACTAGAACTTTGTCATAAAGCTTTACAAATAAGACATAAAAGACTATCTAAAGCTACAAGTGATGTTGCCCCAATATTATGGCAATATGGAGCTTTAGCAAGATTACCAAAAGGAGCTTCTATTCATGATTTATTACATAATGGTTATTCAACAATTTCTCTTGGTTATGCAGGTTTATATGAATGTGTTAAATATATGACAGGGAACTCTCATACTGATAATGGAGTAGGTAAAGAATTTGGCTTAAGTGTTATGCGGAAACTTAATGAAGCATGCAAAACTTGGAAAGAAGCAGAAGCTATTGATTATAGTGTTTATGGTACACCAATTGAATCTACTACTTATAAATTTGCTAAATGCTTAAGAGAAAGATTTGGTGTTATTAAAGGTATAACTGATCGGGATTATATTACAAACAGTTATCATGTTCCGGTATTTGAAGAAATTGATGCTTTTACAAAATTAAAACTTGAAAGTGAATTCCAAGCATTAAGTCCAGGAGGAGCTATATCTTATATTGAAACTCCTAACTTATCAAATAACTTAGAAGCAGTTATCGAAGTAATTAAATTTATTTATGATAATATTATGTATGCGGAACTTAATACTAAACTTGATTATTGTCATGAATGTGGATATACAGGAGAAATATTAATTGATGATGATATGGAATGGTATTGTCCTAACTGTGGTAACCGTGATCATAGTAAACTAAATGTAGCGAGAAGAACATGTGGTTATATTGGTTCTAATTTCTGGAATAAAGGTAGAACTCAAGAAATAAAAGAAAGAGTTGTTCATATCGATAATAAAGATGCGGAGTAAATATGAGATACAATAAAATTAGAAAGATGGATATTTCTAATGGACCAGGGGTTCGGGTATCCATATTTATGCAAGGCTGTGCCTTTAAGTGCTATAATTGTTTTAATCCGGAAACTCATGATTTTAATGGGGGAAAAGAATTTACTGATGAGACAATTGATAAAATAATTGATTTAGCTAGTAAAGATTATATAGTTGGTTTATCCATTTTAGGTGGGGAACCAATGCATCCTTTAAATATTGAAGGGACCACGAAATTAGCGAAAAGATTTAAAGCAACATATCCTAATAAAACTATTTGGTGTTGGACCGGGTTTTTAATGGATAAAGATTTGATGGATAAAGAAGTATTAAAATATATTGATGTTTTAGTAGATGGTCAATATAAAGACGAATTACATAATTTTCTCTTAAAATATTGTGGTTCATCAAATCAAAGAATTATTGATGTTGCCGAATCATTAAAAGCTAATAAAGTAGTTTTATATGATACCGAAAAAATTGCTGTGTAAATTTTATTTACCGGCTTTTTTTGTTAATTAAAAAACTTGCAAAACTAGAAAAATTATTATAAAATTAATTTAGGTGAAGTAAATATGGGACAAGTATATGATCATATTAAATTATATAAGAAAAAATTTCCAGGTGGTGTTACATGGTGGAGACTTAAACAACATAGTAAAGTTGTTGAACAACATTTAAATCCGGGGGAAGAAGTTATTTATGCTTTCGCGGGACAAAAAAATGATAAATTTTATGATTTAACATCAACCGCGGTTATTGCTCTTACTAATAAAAGAATATTAATTGGTCAAAAAAGAGTTGTTTTTGGTTATTTTTTAAGTAGTATTACACCAGATTTATATAATGATATGGAAGTATATCAAGGTTTAATTTGGGGTAAAATAATTATTGATACGGTAAAAGAAGAAGTTACAATTACTAATTTAGCAAAAGATTCTTTAAGAGAAATTGAAACTCAAATAACCGAATTTATGATGGAAGAAAAGAAAAAATATGCTAAAAGAACCAATGAAGAGTCTTAATAAATATAAGTTATTAATTTTACAAAGTTTAATTATATTATTATTTTTAATATTTATAATTATAATTTTTAGTCCTAAAAATTATAATAAAATATATAAAATTAATAATATAGATATATATGAAGAATATAATAAACAAAATAAAATATATTATTTTAATTTTAAATATTTAGATAAAGAATTAGATATTAGTTATGAAAGTAAATATAAATTAAATCGTAAGTTAATAAAAGATATTAATATTTATGAAGATGAAGATAACTTTTGTTTAACATTTGAAAGTGATTTAAAGCTTAATCCTGTTTGTTATGATGAAGGTAGACAAGTTTATTATACAAATGTTAATAATACTTTAAAAGATAAATTAGATATAAATAAAAGTAAAAATAAAATACTTAAGACATATCAAGATATAAATATATATAATGATAATTATATTTATTTAATATGGAATTATGATGGTTTTTATTATTTAAATAAAGACATAAATAATAAAATAGATTTATTTAATAAAGAATTTTATAATATTAATTTAATAGATTATACTAAAGATTATTTAGTTATCGCGGATTATGATTCTAATTATAGTTTTAATAATTTTTATACTATTAATTATAAGAATGGTAAAGTAAGTAAACATAGTTTAAAGAATAGTATTTATTTTGATAGTTATTTTCCTGGAACTATAAAAAATGATTTATATATTGTAGATAGTAAAGAAATGGTTATGTATAAATTTAATAGTAAAAATGGGGATTTAAAAAAAGTAGATACTAAATTATATATAGATAATGAATGGGTTAATAAAAATATTAAAACTTTAATAAGTACAAAAGAAACATTTCAATATAAGACTAATTATAATTATATATTAGAAGATGATACTTTATATTTAAATTATTTAAATAAAGATAAAAAGACTTTAATTACGAATAATATTAAATATATTGTTAAAATAGATAATGAAGATATATATTATTTAAAAGATGATGAATTATATCATTTTAATATAAATACTGGGGAAGAGTTATTACTTAGTTATTTTGAATGGAATTTTAATTATGAGAAAATGATTTTTTTATGGCATATTTAGACTTTTATCATATCTTATACTAGGAGTGATAATTTAAATGGAAAGTAATTATTTTACTTATTATAAGATTGAAAAAGGGGATAATTTATATGAAATATCGAGAAAATATAATATAAATCCTAAATTACTAGCAGCCATAAATGGAATAAAAGATAATGAATATATTTATCCAGGACAAGAACTTATGATACCTAAAAGTGGTTATAGTTATTATATAACGGCAGAGGGGGATAAAGTTTTTATGAAGAATATTTTTAAAATTAAAGGATTGGTGTTAAATCGTGGAAATATATTTAGATAAAGTTAAAAGTGATAAAAAAGATATTTTATATAGATTGTTAGAATATTCATTGTTTGAAGAAAGTTTAAATGATGGAAATGAAATGAATGATGAAGCCATATTTGAATATAAGTATTTTGATAAATATTTTACTGATAAAGATAGAGATGCATTTTTTATAAAAGAAAAAGAAACAAATAAATTATTGGGTTTTGTAATGATTAATACTTATATGCAAAAATTTAGTGTTGGTCATAGTATTGCAGAGTTTATGGTGATACCTAAATATCGAAGAAATAAAATTGGTAAAATGGTTGCTTTTAAATGTTTTGATTTATATAGAGGTAATTGGGAAGTATCACCATCTTTAGGTAGTAATTCGGCATATTTGTTTTGGAAAAATGTTATAGATGAATATACTCATCATAATAATAAATTTGAAGATAGAATATTTATGTTTAATAATGAAAAATAGAATCAATTATAGATTCTTTTTTAAGTGCAATAATATAAGTTTAAAGTGCAAAATTTGCACTTTAAATATTGTAATTTAAAATTTTTAAATAATACTAAATAAAATAATATAACCATAGAATTAAAGGGGAGGTATAAATTCTATGGTTAAATATAAAGTTAATTTAATATTTAAAGAAAATAGTAAATCATTAAATGAAATAATAACTAATTTATTAAAAATAGAACTAGAAAAGTTATTAAATGAATGAAAATAGTTTTAAAGTAGGACTTTATATAAGATTATCAAGAGATGATGGAAATATAGAATCTGATAGTATTATTAGTCAAAGAAGTTTACTTAATCAATTTATTAAAGAAAATAATTATAAAGTTATAGAAGAATATGTAGATGATGGATATACAGGTACTAATTTTGATCGACCTGCTTTTAAGAAAATGATTAAAGATGTTGAATTAGGTAAAATTAATATGATTATTACTAAAGATATGTCGAGATTAGGTAGAGATTATATAGGAACTGGGGAATTAATAGAAAAGTATTTTCCTAATAATAATATAAGATATATTGCCATAAATGATGGAATAGATACATTTATAGATAATACTAATAATGATATAGCACCTTTTAAAGCTATAATGAATGATATGTATGCTAAAGATATTTCTAAAAAAGTTAAGAGTAGTTTATATTCAAAAATGATAGATGGTTTATATGTATCAGGAAGGTGTCCTTATGGTTATATGAAAGATCCTAATAATAAAAATCATTTAATAATTAATGAAGAACAAGCAAAAATTGTTAAATTAATATTTGATTTAGCTTTAAAAGGTAAGACATATCATTATATTGCAAGGGAACTTACTAAAAGAAAAATAAAAACTCCAGCTTCTTACTATAGTTATATTTGGAATACTAAATCTAAAGAATTAGGGATATGGGTTGATACAACTGTAAAAGCAATTTTAACTAATCAAATATATGTAGGGGATACAGTACAAGGAAAAACTAAAAAGATTAATTATAAACTAAAAAAAACTATTAAAAATAATCCTCAAGATTATATAATTGTTGAAAATACACATGAAGCAATAATAGATAGAGATACTTTTAATTATGTTCAAGACTTACTTCCTAAAAATGTAAAAAGACCTGAAAAGAAAAGATTTTATTTATTAGATGGACTTTTATACTGTGGGGATTGTAAACATCGACTAACCATAAGATATCAAAATAAAAATAAAACAAGTTATACTACTTGTAATTATTATCGAACATACTCAAAATATCATGTATGTACATCACATACCAATAATTATGAAATATTAGAGAGTATTATTTTAGATAATATTAGAGATATATGTAATAAATATTTAGATAAAAATAAATTAAAAGATAATATTAAAAATATTAATTTTGAAGATAATATATTAATAATAAAAAAAGAGATAGAAAGTTTAGAAATAATTAATAATAAATTAAGAGAAAATTTAGATAAAACTTATATGGATATGTTAAATGAAATATTAGATAAATCACAATATTTAAGAGTAAGTGAAAATATAAAAAAAGAGATAGAAAATAATAAATTAAGTATTGATAATCTTAAAAATAAACAAAAAAATCTAAATAAAATAGATAATAAAAAAATAGACAATTATATTAATAAATTATTATCATTAAATAATATATCAAGAGAACTAATAATTAATTTAATTGATAAAATTTATATCTATCAAGATAAGAAGATAGATATTATATTTGCATTTAATAATACTACATAAAAAATGTATCAGGGGATACATTACAAGGAGTAGCCGATGCTTTTAGAACTAATATAAATGGTATGTTAGATTATAATAAAACTATTTATTTATTACCAGAACAAATATTAGTATATAAAGATGGAAGATAACAATTTAAGTTATACACAAAAAATGTATAACTTTTTTTTTGTTATTCATAATAAGAATGGAGGTAAGTATGAATAAAGATGAATATAAAAAGTTAGTTAAGAAGTATGAACCTAAAGAAAATAAATTACAAAATACAATTTATGCTTTTTTAATTGGTGGTTTTGTAGGTTTTGTTGCGGAAGGTTTAATTCAAATACTTATGAATATGTATCATTTATCAAGAGTAACTGCTAGTACTTGGACTTGTTTAATTATTATATTTAGTGCTTCTTTATTTACAGCATTAGGTTTCTTTGATAATTGGATGAGTAAAGCTAAAGCAGGATTATTATTACCTACAAC
>CANROL010000033.1 GCA_947632255.1 uncultured Bacilli bacterium | reverse complement strand
AATTCATAATTAAAACAATAGCAATTAAAGAAAAAATAATAAATAAATTACCATGATTATTAAAAATACTCCAAGCTCCCCCTGTATTATGGACTACAGTTAGTTTAAAAAAATCATTAATAACATTTATGCTTTCATTTAATTTAATATATACTTCAATAATTGATTTACTTAATTGATCAATTAATAAAACAGCAACTGCGATAAAAAAATTTTTCTTAGTCATTTTCCCCACTTCCAATATCTAGTATATCATAAAATTATATTTCTACCAAGATAACATCAGTACCAATTTTCACAATTTCACTTATTTTGACATTCACTTCAGCTTCCATTCGAAATAAGCGCTTAAAAAAATGTTTAGGAGCAACAATAAAAAAATTAATTTGTCCTGTATCTGTAATGTCGGCATCAATAATCGTTCCTAAGTGTTTACCATCTTTAATATTCACAACCATTTTTAATTGTAAATCACTTAAACGCATAAAAACCACCTATATTAAAATATATTAAAGGTATTTTATTTAATTACAAGTAAAGTTTTCTTTAATTAATTTATTTTTAATATCTGTATAAGTATTAGTATTAACACTATTACCCATAATTTTACTTATATTATTAGAATTAAATTCTAATATAACAACAATAGTATCTTTATTATTATCACTTATTTTTAATTCAAAATCAGCAAAATTTTCTTTAAAAGATTCTTCTATTTCTTTTCGTGCCTCAATTAATTCCTCATTATTAACTGTAATAACATATTTAATTTGTCCATCTTTTAATACCCCATCTTTATAATTAAAAGTCAAAGTTTGTTTTCCTAAATCACTATTTTTATTACATACTAAAGTTTTCTTATTCCCACATCCAGTTATAATAACAAGTAATAATATTATTAAGATTTTTTTCATGGTAACTCTTCTTTCACTTATGATTATAACATGTATTTATTTAAATTAAAAGTTATTTAATCATTCTTTTAAGACTCAAAATAGCATTTTTTTCAATTCTCGATACTTGAGCTTGACTAATATTTAAAGATTTAGCAATTTCCATTTGCGTTTTACCTATTATATAACGATTAATTAATATTTCTTTTTCTCTTGGTTTTATTTTATTTAAACTTCTATTTAAAGAAATAAGTAAATCTTTATCACTATTTAATTCTTTTTTATCTGCGAGTTGATCCATTAAATATATTGTATCCCCACCATCATTATAAATAGGTTCATAAATACTCATTGGTTCTTTTAAAGAATCTAAAGCTTGGGCTATTTTATATTCATCAGTATTAAGTTCTTTAGCAATTAATTCATTAGATGGTTCTATTCCATATTTATTAAAATATTTTTCTTTAAAACTAATAATTTGGTAAGCTAAATCTTTAATACTTCGACTAACTCTAATACTAGTATTATCTCTAATATATCTTTTTATTTCCCCCAGTATTAAAGGAACAGCATAAGTAGATAGTTTTAAATTATAGTTTAAATCAAAATTATCAATAGCTTTTATTAAACCAATTACCCCCACTTGAAATAAATCATCCATATTATAATTACCTTTATTAAAACTCCGTAAAATACTTAATACTAATTTTAAATTACCATTTATTAATTCTTCTTTGGCAAATTTATCCCCATTATGATACCGAATAAATAAATCATTCATTTCTTTTGAACTTAAAACTTTTAATTCATTAGTATTAATACCCGTTATATCTACTTTATATCTTGCCATAATAAAACTCCTTTCTCTCTTTTTATGAGCTAAAAGAAGTTTTTTTATACATTTATAATTGCATAGGGTTTAAATCAATTTCTAAAAAAGTATCTTTATTAGTTCCAAATATTTCATCTAATGTCTGCAGCGTTTCTTTTAAATAATCATCAAATTGATATTTAATTGTAATACTAAAGCGATATATATCATTCATTCGAAAATTTAATGCCGTAGATGGTCCTAAAATAATACTAGTTTTAGCTAAATTCTTTTTTAAATATTCTAATACTTTTTTAGCATTTATGCTAGCTTGATCATATTTTTTACTACAAACTTTAATACTTACTAAATAATAATAAGGGGGATATTTTAAAACTTTTCTAATCGGCATTTCTAATTTATAAAAACCTAAATAATCATTTTTAGCTACCATTTTTAAAGTATTATTATCTGGATTATAAGTTTGAATAATAACTTTACCTGGTAAATTTGCTCTTCCGGCCCTGCCTGATGCTTGATGAATTAAAGCAAAAGTTCTTTCACTACTGCGAAAATCAGGAATATTTAAAGTTGCATCAGCATTTATAATTCCTACTAAAGTACAATTAGGAAAATCTAATCCCTTACTAATCATTTGAGTTCCAATTAAAATATCATATTCATGATTTCGAAAAGCTTTAATTAATTTATTATGAGCTCCCTTAGTCGCGGTAGTATCAGCATCCATCCTAATTACTCTAGCCAAAGGATATTTGGTATTAATTAAATTTTCTAATTTTTCTGTTCCTAAACCTAAATAATTTAAAGATTTTTCGCGACATTTAGGACAAATATCATCTTTAATTTTAGTGTAACCGCATATATGACAACGTAAAGTATTAGAACTTTTATGATAAGTAAGAGTAACTTCACAATGAGGACATTTATAAGTAAAACCACAGTTACTACAAGTAATAACCGTTGAATATCCTCTTCTATTAAGCAGTAAAATAGCTTGTTCATTTTTATTTAAAACATCCTTTAATTCTTTATCTAAAGCTTCACTTATAACAAAATTCCTTTTAGCTAATTCTTTTTTCATATCTACAAGCATGCATGTTGGTAGAGCTTGATTATTTACTCTTTTTTCCAAAGTAAGTAAAGTATAAACCCCTTTTTGAGCTCTAGCCATAGCTTCTAAAGATGGCGTTGCACTTCCTAAAACTAAAGGAATGCCATAATATTCACATCTTTTTTGAGCAATATCTTTTGCCTGATATCTAGGATTATTATCTTGCTTATATGTTTCACTATGCTCTTCATCAATAATAATTATGCCTAAATTTTCTAAAGGGGCAAAAATAGCACTTCTTGTTCCAATAGCAATTTTTACTTCTTTATTGATAATTTTTAAATATTCATCATACTTTTCCCCTTTAGATAAGCCACTGTGTAATATAGCAACATCTTTCCCAAAATATTGATAAAATATATTAATAACTTGTTCCGTTAAACTAATTTCTGGCACTAACATTATCGCCGTTTTCCCTAATTTTAAAACTTCTTTAATTAAATTAATATAAACTAAAGTCTTGCCACTTCCCGTTACTCCATATAACAAAAATGTTTTATTTTCTTCTAAAGAATCTTTAACTTTATTAAATACCTTTAATTGGTCTAAATTTAAATTTATATCTTGTATCTCTTCTTTATCTTTATTAATACGATATACTTGAACTTGTTTTATTTTAATTAAATCTAATTTTAACAATTCTCTTATACTATTGGCATCAAATTCTTTTTTTAAAACTTGTTTTTCTTCTAGAAGTCTTTCTAATACTTCCACTTTCTTGCCTTTATGACTATCTATATATTCATAAATAACCTTTAAATTAGCTTGTAACTCAACATAATCTTCATATTTATTATAATTACTTTTTTGATTTTTTATTTTTAAAGCACTAGGAAGCATCGTTTGATAAGCTGTAATTAAATTACATAACGTTTTTTCTTTTAAATATTTTCCTAATTCTAACAATTCTTTATTTAATATTAAAAATTCATCTTCAATTCTGGCTATTTCTTTTAATTCATATTTATCTTGATAATCATTTGTTATATTTAAAACAATACCATGAACTAAACGCGTATTAAAAGGTACTAAAACTTTCATCCCTATTTTTAATTTATTTTGTAAATCAAGAGGTATTTTATAAGTAAAAGCTTTATCTAAAGTTTTAACTGGATATTCAATTAAACAATAAGCATACATTTTGATTACCTCCTATATATTCATTATATCAAAAAAAATGATATTACAAAATATCATCTAAACTAAAACCTTTAGTTTTAATAGTACCCCCACCAATTTCATAACAATCATTAATAATAAAGAAAGCATCTTTATCAATTGTTAAAATAATTTCTTTAAATAAATAGTAATCATTCGTTGGCACAGCACAAAGTAATAAATCTTTATTAGTATTAGAATATCCACCTTCTGCCTTTAAAATTGTTACGCCCAAATGTAAATCTTTCATAATTGTCTCTTCAATTTCTTTACTCTTTTTTGAATCAATAATAAATAATTTACTTTTAGAAATTCCAATTAACATTCTATCCACGATAACTGAAAAAATATAAGTAAGAATTATCGCATAAACAACAGTATTTATATCTAATACAATCCCGGCGAATAATATAATAACCATACTGCTAATTAAGTTAGCTCTTCCCTCTGGCATATGTAAATATTTACACATAATCTTCATAATAATATCAGATCCCCCTGTATTATAACCCATCTTATATACTAACCCATTAGAAAATCCATATAATATCGCGGTAAATAAAAGAGTTATAATAAAATCATCAAATACTAAATAAGGTGCTAACATTTTACTTAAAGGTAAAGTAAAAGTAATCATAATTGGATACAAAATACTCCCTACAATAGCTTTTTTCGTTTGATTTAAACCTAAAGTAATAAAACTTAATAATAACAAAGCTATATTAGCTACATAAATAAATATTTCATTATTCCATCCTAATAAATTATTAAATACTATGGCAAGTCCACTTACCCCACCTGTAACTAAGTTATATTTAACAAAGAATATATTATAATTTAAAGCCATCAAAAATACCCCGATAACCATAAAACAAAGTCTATAAATTCTATTTTTATCTTTTACTTTTTTGATAATACTTTTAATATCCATCTTTATCTATCCTTATCTATTAAAATAATAAAGTTAAAATTCCAAAATGTCAACATAAAAATTAAACTTCATCATATATTTTTTAAAGAGGTGAAGTTTTATGAATGGTAACTTTTTTAGTAATCCTACATTCCCCACGAATAACAATACTTTAGAAAGTCCTCCTGGCAATATCAATTATAGTAATACTAATAGTCTACCTATGGAACAAAGTTATATTGAAAATATTTTAAGACTTAATAAAGGTAAAAAAGTAAAAGCTTATTTTTCTTATCCTGATTCTAATGAATGGAAAGATAAAATCTATGATGGCATTGTTGAAGAAGCAGGACGTGATCATTTAATTATGAGTGATCCTAAAACTGGTGATTGGTATTTACTGCGTATGATTTATCTAAACTATGTTACTTTTGAAGAAAAAATAAATTATAACTATTTATAAAAAGAAACTGATATTCTAAATTGAGTATCAGTCTTTTATTATTTTTTTAAACTTCTTTCTATTGGCAAATTATATAATTCTTCTTTTTTATCATTTAAAATAGCATCATATCTATTAATATATTTATCTCTTATTATCGCAAGCATATCTAATAATTCCCCTCTTTTTTGGTCTATTTCTTCTCTATATTCTTTTCTTACAAATTGCGATTTATATTCACATTCATTTACTACAATACTTGGTGCATAAACATCAATTTGATTTAAAGCATCAGCATCAATATTAACCCTTTCTTTAGCTTTAATGGTGGTATCATCATCACATATTAAATTTTTAACTCCCCTAATATCAATATTTTTACCAATAAAAGAATTTCCTCCGTTTAAAGTTAAATTAGGTGTTTCAAAATTTAAATTAACTCGCGAATTACCAACCATTGAATCTTTCATTTTAATACTATTTTCACCATATAAATAATAAATAGTATCTTTATTATACATATATTTAATATAACATCTATTTAATTCTAAAACTTTAGTTTTTAATCTAAAAAATAAATTACCCATTAAAGTTGTATCATTAATTATTAATTTTCCATCAGTTCTAATATCTAAAAAAATATTTTCTAACTTAGAGTTATTAATTATAATTGTAGCCTCATAACATCCATCAATATTAAGCATTTGATTATATCTTTCTAATCCCTCAAAAACATAATAAATAGGTTTATTTAAATTATAATCATTTGCTAATTTAACATTATTAAAGTTAATACCATAACAAAGAAGTGTTTCATTAAATCCTTTAGATTTTAAGATACTTTTTTTAACATAACAAATTAATTTATCAGGTAATTCTTCTACTTTTCCTAAATTATGAGTTAACTCTTTTTTAACACTATTTCGTTCTAATTCATAAATTTTATCATATATATTCATTATAAAACCCTCTTTCATAAAAATATTTATCTTTTTAAAACCATATTATCTTTATCTTTTCTAACTTTTTCTTGTAAATAATTAGGTAAATCATTTATATATATATAAATATGATTTAATATATTTTCACTTTCTTTTGTTAATATATCTTTAGCTATATTAGAACTACTATAACTAAATACTTCCCCACTTGCTAATTTAATTAATTCTAAATCTTTTGTATATTTATCTAAATAACTATATATATCTATTCCCTTTATTGATATATCTATATAAAAATCACAATTATAAGGTCTTATTTTTGTTTTAGCCTCATTTTGATATTTATTAAATTCTCTTATTTCAATTAAATAATTCATTAATTCTTCTTTTAAATTAAATATAATTTGTTTCGCATAAGGATTATTACTACTAACTATTTTTAAATTATTATTTTCTATTTTAACAACAATATTATTTTCTTTACTATCTTTAAAACCCATAGTTACTTCTTGATTATGAAAATCATATTTTCTTATTTCTAATTCTTTATTTATAGTATGATTAACTAAATTATAAAACCTTAATTCATATTTATATTTTAAATCTAAATATTCATGATTAATACTCCTTAAATAATTAAAAACACTCTCTAAATTTATTAAATCAGGATTATCATAATTATCATATTTTAAATTATTAATACTATCTATTAAAGAAGAAGTACTATTTAAATTAAAATGTTTAGTTTGTTCTTCATCAAAACCTATAAGTCTTAATTCTTTATTAGTATAGAAATAAACTTTTTCTTGTTCTTTATCATAAGCTATTTCATAAAATATTGTATTATGATTAAGTTTAATAATTTTAGTTAAATATTTTAATAAATTTGTATAAGAAATATTAATCACACTAGTTAAACAACTTTTTTTACTTAATTCTTCATTAATATTATTTCTAAAAACTACTTCTTTATTAATAATATATTTAGAATTACTTTCCGGTATAAACATCATAAAACCTCCCTTTACCATTAAAGCACTCTTTAATTAATTTTAGCATAAAAAATTAATATTGCCTAGGAATTTTTTTTAATTTATGTTATAATTTCTATATAAGGTGGTATAAAAATGGAATTAGCAATATCTATTATTTTAATAATTATTATTATTCTATCTATTGGAGCTATATATTATATAACTGTTTTTAACAATTTAAATGATTTAAAAACTAAAATAATGGAAGCCGAAAGTATTATTGATGAAAACTTAAGAATTAAGTATGATACATTAATTAGAGTTAGTAATAAATTAAAAAAGAAAATGAAAGATAGTAAAAATTACTTTAAAGAATATGAAAAACTAAAAGAAAAAAATCTAACAAATTTTGAAATGGATCGCAAGTTAAGTGAAGCTCTATCTTTAGTTTTAAAAATGCAAGATGATTTAAAATTAGAAGATAACGAAGAATTAAATAATGAAATTGAAGCTATTAAAAGAATTGATGAAAAATTATGTGCCGCGAAAAATTATTATAATAAAAACACTAGTTTAGAAAATTCTTTAATTAGAAAATTCCCCACTAATGTTATTGCTAAAATTCATAAATTTAAAATTAAACTATTCTTTGATGGCAAAGATATGGAAGATGAAATAATTGATGACTTTAAATTATAAGTCATTTTTTTTTAATCTAATTTTAATATAGGATAGCCCTCATCACTCATATACCAAGTTACTAATTCATAATCTTTTACAGCTTCTGGTAATTTTATACTTTTTATATTTTCATTTAATTTTAAAGTAAAAGCTTCTTTTTTCATATCAGTACTACTCATACCTATTATTCCACTAATAGTTATATTACTTCCTAGGGTTCCATTATCATTTTTATAATAGGTATTATTTATTGTTGAATAATTTTGGTCTAATGTTCCTATTCCATACGATGTACCTGAGCCATCTATATTTGTTAAATCACCAATATTATAAACATTATTTAAAGTTAATGTTGCATAGTATGTTGAAGTTGCTATTCCTTTTCCAGTACTATTCTTAACTGATACATTACCTTTATTAAAAGAATTAACAATTGTTGTATTAGTAGTTCCTTGATTACCATCACCATCACGATTTTGACCAATTAAGCCACCAACATAACCAAAACCCTCTGAAGGATTGGCTAAAACTCGACCTAAATTATAGGTATTTAAAATATAAGTTATTGAACTAGCATAATTTGAACCAATTATTCCTCCAGCAATGTAATTATATTTCATATTGCCATCTACACTTGTAACTTCACCTATATTATAGCTTTTATTTATAATACCATTTTTACCATAGGTCCATAGTTTTCCAATTAAGCCTCCTATTCTGTTTCCACCTTCAATTTTACCGGAATTATATGTATTATTTAATACTATAGAAGAATCTATTTCCCCAACTATACCTCCATTAACTAAGGAAGAACCATAGTCTAAATTTTCTTTATTCTCAATTTTTAAATTGGCTTCATTATAACTATTAGTTATCGTAACATTACTTGTTGAAGCAGCATTTCCAATTAAGCCACCAACAAAACAATAGTTCCCTACTAAAGGGTTAACACTTATACCATACTCAACATTATCATCTTGAGTATTATTACTATTTTCTATTGTTATTTCATTAGATACATATCCTACTAAGCCACCTATATTCGCATTATCTTGAACTTCTATTTGCCCTTTATTATAAGAATTTATTATTTTGTTTATACCATTTACACTATATGAATTTCCAATTAATCCACCTACATTTTTGCCAACATTATTTATTATTTTACCTTCATTATGACTATTTTTAATTATTAATTCTTTCATTTGAGAAGGCCCTGCTCCCACAAGACCTCCAGTCATTTCGCCTCCAGATATTGTTCCCTTATTTACACCATCAATTATTGTTACAATACCATAAGCTGAAGCCAAAACACCACCGCATGCATAAGTACTACCTAAATTCGTAACATTCACTTCATTTATGCATTTTTCTATAATTGAGTTTGTTGCTATTGAAATTATTCCTCCCACATCGCTACCAACATTACTTACACTTCCACTTACAGTTAGATTTTGAATGG
>CANROL010000032.1 GCA_947632255.1 uncultured Bacilli bacterium | reverse complement strand
TTTTTCTTTTAAATAACATATAAAATCCTAATATTATAATACTTAATAAAATTATTAACCACCAAGTACCCGCTAGAAACATAGCAAATTTTTTAATTAAAGAACCAATAAAACCAAAACCTAAGCCAATAATACCCACTAAAATTAAAATTAAACCAGTTAATTCAACATTCATTTTGGTATTTTTTGTTTCTTTAGCTTTTTTCTTCTTTGCCATTTATTCTCACCATAATTAATAATAACTTAAAGTAAGGGTTTTTGCAATTTAATTTAGTTTATAACCCATACCAAAAATAGGATAATGACTAAGATATATTGAAGGAGGAAAAATGTTATTTGATGATAATATAGGTTTTACCACTTATGGTATACCACAAGAATTATTTTCAGGATTAATGTCTGATAATATTACTATTACTTCCCCTAAAGAAGGTTTTAATTTGCCAAAATAACAGATATTGACTTTTAAATTTAATATGATATAATGATAACATAAGTTACCAATAAAATGGAAGGAGGAAAATATGGCCGCTCAAAGTATAATTGATAAAAATAGTCTTCTAAAAGTAGCTTTAAATATGGTTGAAAAAGAAGGATTAGAAAGTATTAATGCTCGTTCTTTAGCTCATGAAGCAGGTATTTCTACCAAACCTATATATCGGTTATATGCTAGTTTAGATGATTTAAAAAATGATGTTAATGATTTAATAAAAAAAGAATATGATGAATTTATTACTAAACGTGTTGATAATAAAAATGCTTTAATAACCTTATGTGTAGCCTATATTGAGTTTGCTCAAATGCACAAAAATTACTTTCGTTCCATGTTTTTATCTCACAATTTAAAATGGCAAAATATTAATGATGTCTTAAATGAAAAATGGAATCAAGGAGCTATAATTAATCTTGTAAATAAGCATGGCTTAAGTTTTGATGAAGCCAAAAGTCTTTTTGTTAATGTATGGCTATACTCCAATGGATTAGCAACTTTAATAGCATCAAATGATTTAACTATTGATAATAAAGAAATATTAGTTAGAGTTGTTAAAGTATTTAAAGAATTTTCTAAAATAAAAAACATATAATATAGAGCAAATTAATATAAATATTAAAAACTTGACACGAACTCTAAATTATTGTATATTAATATTGCATTAATAAATGCAAACATGAAAATGTTTCTCACTTACGGGTGGTGTGAGTAATAAATGATCCCGATCGGCAATGTTTCTCGCTTACGGGTGGTGCGAGTAATAAATGATCCCGATTGAAAATATTTGGAAACTTCTATCTTAAGATAGAGTTTTCTTTTTAATATGAAATTAATAAATATTGGAAAGGTGGGTTATCATGGAAGTTAAAACTGGTTATTTATATCATATTAAAGATGAATTTTTTGATATAGTTAATGATGAAAACTTAATGACTAATCATGAACGTGGCAAAAAAAGACCAACATATTTTACCATAAAAGACAAAAACATATTGTGGTTTATACCTATAAGCAGTAAAGTCCAAAAATATCAAAAAATCATTGATAAAAAAATACAAAAATATGGTTTCTGTAATACAATATTTATCAGGAAAATATTAGATGAAGATTCAGCAATACTTTTCCAGAATGCTTTTCCTACACTAGAAAAATATATTGATCACGTTCATATTAAAAATGGTGCTCCTGCCAAAGTCGGGAATTTATTAAAAGAAGAAATATTAAATAATTTTAAAAATTTATTAAAATTAAAAAAACGAGGTTATAACGTATTTTTTACAAATATAGATAAAATAAAAGAACAAATGCTTGAAGAAACAAAGGTTAATAGTTGACTTAAAATCTAAATTATTATATATTAGTATTGCAGTAATAAATGCAAACAAGAAAATGTTTCTCGCTCTCGGGTGGTGCGAGTAAAAAATTATCCCGATTGAAAATATTATAAAAACTTCTATCTTATGATAGATTTTTTATATTTTAGCCATATGTATTATTTAGTACTTGACAAAGCCAAGTACTAGAGTTAATATAATAACAAGAAAGGAAAAAATAGATGAATACCCAATATAAAAAAGGTGTACTAGAACTATTAATTTTAGTTTTAGTGGAAAAAAAAGATATGTATGGTTATGAACTAGTAGAAGAAGTAAGTAATATTGTAGATGTTAATGAAGGTACAATTTATCCCATCTTAAAAAGATTAACCAATATTAATTATTTTGAAACATATACCAAAATATCTACCGAAGGCCCAATTCGCAAATATTATCATATTACAGCAACCGGAAAAATTGCCAAAGAAAAAGAGTTAACTGAATGGTTAAAATTTAGTGAAAGTGTAAACAAATTTATTAAAAGGAGTGTTAAAGATGAATAAAGAAGAATTTATAAAAAAGTTACGTAAAAGATTAAATGTTTTAGAAGATAGTGAAGTAGAAGATATAATTAATGAATACGTAGGCTTTATTGAAGAAAAAGTAAATGCTGGCAAAACCGAAGAAGAAGCTATTAAAGAGCTTGGAGACTTTGAAGAAATAGTAAGTGATTTATTATCAGCTTATAAAGTTAAAGAGCCTTCTAAAGATTATGGTATAAGTGGCTTTTTTGATAAAATTGTAAATAGCATCGAAAGATTTATTAATTTATTTGAAACTAAAAACTATAGTGAAATTTGTAAAATATTAATTGAAATTATTTTTATTGCTATCTTAATCGCTATTCTTAAAATTCCATTTTCTTTAATTGAAGATCTCGCGGACAAATTATTCTTTAGTTTTGATAATCCTTTCTGTTTTATTTTAGGAACTATTTGGAAATTTATTATTAACTTAAGTTATATTATTATTTCCGTAATTATCTTTATAAAAGTCATTGAAAAAAGAGTCTTCAAAAATCTCAGCGCCAATATTGTTAATGAAATGGAAGAAGAAGAGAGAAAAGAACAAGAAGAGGAAGAAAAAAGGAAATCTTTAAAAAAGAAAAATAAAGAAAATGAAGTTAAAGATGAACCAATTATTAAAATCAAAAAAGAAAAAGAACCTAAAGTTATTAAAGAAAAAACTAAAAATCACAATTTTCTTGATACTATAAACTATATATGTGTTTGCTTCTTAAAAATAATTGTTATAATGATTTTAATTGGAACATTCTTTTATTTATTAGGTATGGTTATTGCAACCGGTTTAATGACATATTTATTATTTTCTGGTGTTAAATATTTTGGTATTTTCTTATTATTAGTTTCTTTATTGCTTGGTGGCATATTTATTTTTCAAACTGGTACATATTTTGTTTTAGATAAAAAAATGAAAGCCACGAATATCTTTACTAAGTTATTAGTAATAATAATAATTACTGGACTAAGCTTAACAATAAGTGCCATTGAAATCACTAAAACTGATATTAATTATAGTGAGACCTATCCTAATATGTTTACTAAAAAAGAAACAATTCCTATGGAAGATAACTTAATTTTATTAGGCTATAATGATATTATAATTGATAATTCCCTAAATGATGCAATTACTATTGAATATAATTATCCTAACTTCTTAGACGATTTTAATATTAATATCAAAGCCTGTGGCTCTAATACTTATTGCCTAGATTATAATATAACTTCATTTAACTTAACTAAATCAGTCTTTACCGAAATAATCACTAATTTAAAAAATAGAAAAATTTATTTATATGAAAATGTAATTAATAAAAAAGTTTATGTAAGTGCCGAAAATTATCAAAAAATAATGAACAATTACCAAAAAGAACATGATTTTAAAGTATTTACCAAAACTTATAATGTTTTAAGTTTTAATGACAGTAATGAATATGAATATTTATATTTAACATTAAAAGAATACATGGGTGAAGAAGTAACAACAGTTAAAGTAAATAGATCTTTATTGCCACCTGAACTAACAATGTTGGAAAATTATGAATTTACCTTTTTAGTAGATTATGATGAACTAACCGATGATTTTGATGAAAATAATATAAAAGATATCTTTGATGAATGTAATCTTATGAGTGTAAGACATACAAATAAAATTGGTGTTGATATAAATCAAGAAAGTATTTTCTAAAAAATAGCCTAATTCGTATTGTGAGTTAGGTTTTTATATTTAAAACAAACTTACATCATTCTATAAAATTACAATAATTCTTAAATATATGTAAATAATATTAATGTAAATTAGATATATTACGCTTTATAAAATATAGTCAAAAAATCTATTTAATGATATAATATTTTAAAGTGGTGATGCTATGATAGATAGTAATTTAATTAATCTTGCCAGCTTTAATGAAATAGTTTATTCTAGTGTTTATAAACCATATCTTGGAGCTTATAATTTAACTGAAGGTGTTGCTATATACATTACTGATAAAACAAATTCTTGCTTAACACATACTTTAAATGATTATGAGGATTTAATTAAAACTATGCTTAAAAGTATTAATTCGCCTAAACCATTAGTTATATTATTCTATGGGCATTTAACTAAAACATCCACTTTAAATAGTATTAAAGACTTTTTAAATAATCATCAAATATTTCTAACTCAAGATTTTAAAATTGAAGAAATAAATATGACTGATTATTATAATGTAGAACATCAAGGTATAGAATTTTGTATTAATAGCCATACTTTAGAAATAGAGCAAATTAATTATGAACAAGTTTTAAAAGTAAAGGAGGAAGAACATGGAAGAAATTAGTATGTTAGAAAGATATGGGGAAAATCTTACAGCCAAAGATTATATAACTGATCCCGCGATAGGTCGCGATAATGAAATAAAGCAAATGATTTTAACTTTATTAACCCCTGAAAAAAGTGCTTTACTTGTAGGTAAACCTGGTATAGGTAAAACTGCAATAGTAGAAGGTTTAGCCTATCGTATTATTAAAGGATATGTTCCTGATGTTTTACTTAATTATGAAATTATTAAAATAAATATTAGTAGCCTAATAGGAAGTACCAATATTAATGGGGCAACAGAAAATAGAATTGATTTACTAGTTCGTGAATTAAGCACCAAAAATAATGTCATAATTTTTATTGATGAAACCCATTTATTAGTAAATAAAGAAGGTGGCATGGACTTTGCTAATATGCTTAAAGCTGGTCTTGATCGGGGAACAATTAAAATGATTGGAGCTACAACTACTGAAGAATATGAACATTATATTTTACGTGATCGTGCTTTCTTACGACGTTTTCAAAAAATAGAAGTTTTAGAAACAGATCAAGATACTACGGTAGCTATTTTATTAGGAACACTACCTAAAATTGAAAAAGAATTAAATGTTAAATGTGAATATACAGATTTTATTAAAGAAAAAATAATGCGTTTTATTGTCGAAATGACTGATGAATATAAGCGTGTTTATGAAATAGCATCGCGTTATCCAGATATCTGTTTAACAATTGTATCCAATGCTTTTACATATGCTTTATATGATAATAAAAAAACTGTTACTTTAAAACATTTTTATAAAGCTATCTGTAATGCTAAAAATATTTATGAAGATGCTAAATTAAAAGAAATAGAACGTTTTAAAATTACTTTTGCGGACATGATAAAAGAAGAAGGAGTGGATTTAAATGACCAAAATTAAAGTATTTCAAGTTGGATGTGGGAAGATGAGTAAATATATTATGAATTATATTTATGATTTAGGTGCCACAGTTGTAGGAGCAGTTGATATTAACCCTGACTTAATTGGAAAAGATATTTCAACTGTCATGGAAAGTTCTAAAAAAGATGTAGTTATTAATGATTACACTAAATTAGAAGAATTATTAAATGAAACAAAACCGGATATCGCCGTAATTACCACGATGAGTTATCTAAATGATGTTGCCGACTCTATTCG
This sequence comes from uncultured Bacilli bacterium, assembly GCA_947632255.1. Taxonomy (GTDB): domain Bacteria; phylum Bacillota_I; class Bacilli_A; order RF39; family UBA660; genus Caccenecus. The sequence goes on along the minus strand of CANROL010000032.1, from coordinate 3,531 downwards.
TACCTGTGTTACCAGTGGTGTTAATGTTATAACTACTTCCGAAGAATGTTTTTATGCTGAAAACTCTAATCCTACGTTATTTCATGAATTAGATGTTTTAGCTAAAGCTAATAATGTTACGATAACAGGATGTGGGTATCAAGATATTTTCTGGGGTAATTTAGTTACTTCTATGGCCTCATCAATGCATAATATAACTAAAATAAAAGGTAGTTCTTCTTATAATGTTGAAGACTATGGTATTGCTCTTGCTAAAGTGCATGGCGCGGGCCTTCCTATTGCCGAATTTGAAAAAGAAATTGCTTCTATCGATAACATTAGCGAAGAAGAAAGAAATAAGCTAATCAATAATCGAGAGTTTAGCCCATCTTACATGTGGAATACAGTCGGTTGGCTTGCCGATAAACTTCATTTAACCCCAACTAAAATGGAAAGTAAAACTGTACCTATGACGAGTGATGAAGATTTACATAGTACCACCCTTAACATGGATATTAAAGCTGGTGATGCAACAGGTATGAGTGCAATTGCCATTTTAGAAACTAAAGAAGGAATTACTATTGAAGCTGAATCTATTGGTAAAGTCTATGGTCCAAATGATTTTGATACTAATACTTGGACTATCTATGGTGATGCCAACACCACCTTTACTATTGAACGCCCTGATACTGTAAGACTTACTTGTGCTGATATAGTTAATCGTATTCCCGATGTTATTAACGCGGAACCTGGTTTTATCTCTACTAGTAAAATGCCTGAACCAACTTATAAAATTAAATATTAAAAAGCAAATTAAAAGGACTAATAAAGTCTTTTTTTAATGTTTATAAACTAATACTTATCCACATTTATATTTTCTTTACTAGGTCCTTCTAACAATTTGCCAGTTAAATCAAATTTTGATCCATGACATAAACAGTCCCAAGTATTTTCCACTTCATTAAAAACTAAACCACATTTCATATGAGGACATCTATGCTTAACTAAAATATCTTTATTATAATTTAAATGTGCAACTTTATTATTGTTTATCTGCTCATATTTAATATGGGTATTATTAACATTATTAATCGTACTTTTTAAATAAGCTATTGCACTACAACTGATATCTATTGGTAATCTTTTTATTTTACTAAGATTAATACTTCTTTTAGGATTAACTAATTCAATATAAGGATTTTCTTCATTTAATATAATATCTCTTATAACCATACTTGCTAGTGCTGAATTAGAGATACCCCAAGTATTAAATCCTGTAGCAATTAATAAATTATTAGAAATATTACCTATCCAAGGAAGATAATCATTAGTTATTATATCTTTATTACTCCAAATATATTGAAAATTATCTTTCCTTTTTAAGTTATCAAAATAATTTTTAATATTTTTAATATTAGCACTTTTTAAAGAATTTTCTAAATAAATAAAATAACTATTTTTATCTTCATGAAATCTATATGATACAGTTGGTTTATCAATATTTATTAAACTTTGATTAACATATTTATTAACTTTTTTAGCACCTATAAAAGATGTTTCAATATGACTTTTAAATGGCGTTAAAAATGGTATTAAAAAATAAGGATAATGGGTTGCTATAACTAAATATTTAGCTTTAATAGTATGATTATTTACTTGACATATATAGTAATCATTTTCTCTTTTAAAACTATTTAATTTAGAATTTTCATAAATTATATCTTGATATTTATTCTTAAAAAACTCAATATATTTTAAAGGATGAAAAACATAAGTATCACTTACTTTAATTCCCATTTTAATATTTTTATCATTTATTATTTCAACATTTACATTATTATTTTTTAAAAATTCATATTCTTCTTTTATATCTTTAACTTTATTTTTATTAACTGTAACTAAATAAGAATCTGCTTGTTTAAAATCACATTCAATATTATTATTTAAAATATTATTTTTAATTTTATTAACTGCCTCAATTTGACTTTTTAAATATAAATTAGCTTTATCTAAACTATATTTTCTTATATTCATATATATTTTTTCTTGTAAATAAGTTATTTTCGCTGTACTTCTGGAAGTTACCCCATATCCACATTTATTTTGCTCAATTAATAAGGTAGATACATTATTTTCTTTTAATTCATTTAATATTGATATACCCGTAATACCTCCACCTACAATTAATACATCAACATATAAATCTTTATTAATTTTAGAACATTTAACGTTAGTTTTAAAATCTTGCCATATACTATAATTTTTCATAATCCATCACTATTAATATAAATAAATATTTTCAAAACATACTAAAATACTTGATTTTCTTTAAAATATTTGATATCCTAATAATGCTTTAAGTAATTAAAGTAATTGGTGGAATTGGTGAAGTGGTTAACACGGCAGATTGTGGCTCTGTTATGCAAGGGTTCGACTCCCTTATTCCACCCCATGCGTAATTTACACAATTTTGTGTTAAAATAAATAAAGTTCATAATACTTGATATTATGGGCTTTTTCTTTTACAAAAATAGTGAGAATAAGTAATGAATTTGACCAAAGAAATTTTAGAATTTCCTTAGTATAAACACATTTCATTATACTATAATCAAACTTATTGCAATTTTTCTAATTAAAACAAAATTTCAAATAAAAATTAACAAAAATTTACTTTATTACAGATAAGAGATTAAAATAGTGCTTAATTTATGTTAAAATATTTATTAGATGAGCTATACTGAATCGGTCAATCATAACTGACAAATTATGAAAGGGGGATTAAAATGTTAGAAAAAAATAATGCTGAAATGATTCAAGAAATTAAAGATGTTATTTTGAGTAGTAGAAAAAAAGTAGCTTATGAAGTAAATAATACTATGTTATATGCATATTGGAATGTTGGAAGAATTATTGTTGAAAATGAACAAAATGGTAATATTAAAGCAGAATATGGAAAACAAATTATGAAGGAACTTTCTAAGGAATTAAGAAAAAGTTTAGGATCAGGTTTCTCAGTTAGCAATTTATTTAATATGCGTAAACTTTATATAACTTATCCAAAATTCCAGACAGTGTCTGGAAAATTAAGTTGGTCTCATTATTGTGAATTATTAAGTATTGAGAACGTTGATGAACGTAACTTTTATGAAAAGGAATGTTTAAATTCTAATTGGAGTGTACGAGAATTAAAAAGACAATTAGAAACTTCTCTATTTGAAAGATTACTACTTTCTGAAGGAAAAAACAATAAGGAAAAAGTTTATGAATTATCAAAAGTTGGACAAACACTTAATACGCCTGAAGATGTATTAAAAGAACCTTATGTGTTTGAATTTTTAGGAGTTAAAGAAAATAAGCCAATTTTAGAAAAAGACTTAGAACAAAAGCTGGTCAAGCATATTGAAGAATTTTTACTTGAATTAGGAAAAGGTTTTATGTTTGTTGGGACTCAACAAAGAGTTACATTAGGAAATACTCATTATTATGTTGATATGGTTTTTTATAATAAAATATTAAAATGTTATGTTTTAATTGATTTAAAAATTGGACAAA
>CANROL010000031.1 GCA_947632255.1 uncultured Bacilli bacterium | reverse complement strand
GGGCGCTATAGGACTCGAACCTATGACCCCCTGCTTGTAAGGCAGGTGCTCTAACCAACTGAGCTAAGCGCCCATTTCATGCGTAATTAAATATTAACATTAAATACGCTTGATGTCAACAATTTTTTCAGTTTTTTGAAAACATTTTTTAAATTTTTTTCATAATTTCAATATTACGATTAAAATAGCCATTTTTCTTATAAAATTCTTGAGCATTTAAATTATATGCAAAAACATCAATTAAAATTCCTTGGCAACCATTATCTTTAAAATATTTTTCCATTTTAGATAATAATTTTTGCCCAACTCCTAAATGTTGGGAATTTTTTGTCACAATCAATTCGGTTACTCTTCCTCTTTTAGGGGCCAAAAAATCATAAGTATTAATATTTTCATTATTAATAACACCAACGATTAAACCAATAATTTTATTATCTTCTTGAGCTAACAATATTTTGCCTTCATATTTATTAACTTCATTCATTGTTTTAGCAAAATATGCTTCTCTATATTCTGGTGTTACAATATTATATTTTTCTCTATCTATTAAAGCAATATAAGTTTGTAATTCCACCAATAAATCTTTTATATCTTCATTATATTTACTACAATAATCAATTATTTTCATATAACTCCTTTAAAATATTTTTTAAAGCAATTTTACCATACATATAAGATATTCCCCCTTGTTGATAAGCAATATATGGACTTCTTAAAGGCCCATCACAAGATAGTTCAATACTAGATCCTTGTGTAAAAGACCCACTTGCCATAATAATCTCATCATCATAACCTGGCATATCCCCAGGAATAGGCAAGCTATTAGAGTCAACTGGCGAATATTTTTGAATACCTTGAACATATTTTATTAATTTATCACGATCATTAAAGATTATATTTTCAACAATATCTACCCTATTTTCATTATATTTAGGTTCTACTTGATAACCTAATTGTTCCATAACATAACTAGTTATTACTGCAATTTTTAAGCTATTAGCAACCACCATAGGGGCAAAATAAAGACCTTGTAAAAAACTTTTATTAGCACCTAAACTAGGGCCAACATCCGCGCCCTCACCTGGTAAATTAAGTCTTTCACTGCATAACTGAACAAGTTCATCTTTACCCACAATATATGCTCCATTACTTGCAAGGGAAGCTCCTAAATTTTTAATTAAAGAACCAACAATTAAATCTGCACCTACTTCTAGAGGTGAAGTTTTTTCGACAAATTCACAATAACAATTATCTACCATTATAATAACATTAGTATCTACTTTTCTTATTTCTTTAATTACTTCTTCGATATCTTTAATACTAATACTTTTTCTTGTTGAATATCCTTTACTTCTTTGAATTTCAATTAATTTTATTTTTTTAGTTTGTAAAACTTCTTTAATTTTAGGTATATCAAATTTATTATCTACTAAATCTATTTGTTCATAATTAATTCCAAAACTTTTTAAAGAACTAGGATTATCTTTAATCCCTATTACTTCATGTAAAGTATCATATGGAAGCCCAGTTATTGATAACATGGTATCACTTGGTCGCAATAAGCCAAATAACGCCACCGTAAGGGCATGTGATCCACTTATAAATTGGTTACGAACTAAAGCTGTTTCCCCTTTAAATATTTCTGCATATATTTTTTCAATAACATCTCGTCCTATATCATTATAACCATACCCTGTAGTCATATTAAAATGAGCTTCACTAACATTATATTTATGAAATGCCTCTAAAACTAAAGAACTAAAATAGTATTCATTATCAGCAATTTGTTTAAAAATATCCCGACAAGCAACTTCTCCTTTTTTTATTAATTCATCTATTTTCATCTAAAACCTCCATCTACTCTAATTACAGTATTATTTATATAACTAGCTTCATCACTAGCCAGAAAAAATACTACTTGCGCTACTTCTTTAGGATCCGCAAACCTTTTTAATAAAATATGCTCACACTCCTTTTTAATAAAATCTTCATCTAAATCTTTATTCATATCAGTATTTATCCAACCTGGAGCAACAGCATTAACTCTAATCGGGGCAAGTTCTACCGCCATATTATGTGTTAAAGAAATTAAACCCGCTTTGGAAGCATCATAATCCAAGCTATAAGGATAATAAGTATCTATCCCATTTGTAGAACTAATATTAATAATACTACTAGTATTTTTTAATAAATATCTCGCATATTTAACAACTAAAAAAGGACCAATTAAATTTGTATCAATTATTTTTTGAAAATTAGCCATAGTTTTATCATCAACCATCGTATCTATTGCAATACCAGCATTATTTACAATAACATCTAAATAATCAACTTCATTTTTTATAGTATTAATCATTTCTTTTATTTCTTCTTCATTACTAACATCACATTTTACTAAATGTGCATTAGGATAATTTTTAAAATTATCCTGAGCTTTATCTTTACTTTGGTTATAATTTATATAAACTAAATCCCCATTTTCCAAAAATAATTTAGCAATTTCAGCACCCAAACCCCGTGATGCCCCTGTTATTAAAACCTTTTTCATTTTAACCTCTTGATATTCCTACTTCATGATTTAAAGTATTATTAATATTAATATCTATTTTTTCACTTCCTAAATAATAACTTAAATCCGCGGCACCTCGATTAGATGTCTCTAAATATTGAAAAACATTTGCTAAATAATAATAATCACCATAATTATTTCCATGGGCCGCTATATTATAATTTTTAATTAACTCACATGCTTCTTTAGTCATATTATCCCCTTTATAATCACTTAAATTTAACCCAAAATATCCACATGCCGCCCATAAACTAGGTTCCCCTTGATTATATAAATATAACCCTGTTATTAAACTTTTACTACTATCAACACATTCTCTTAAATAAGCAATACCTGTCATAATATTTCCTTCATAAGTTCCTAAAGATGCTTTAGTAACTGTAAAAGTATCATAAGTTCCTGTAAAACCAGCCTCATCATAAACTGGCATTTTAAAAGTATGATTAATAAATATTTCTTCTGTTATTTGACAAGGATTTTTAATTCTTCCCTCAACTACAGAAGGTCTTTCTTGGGTAACTTGAGCCATCACTAAATTAACTGGTAACCCCCAACGTGTAGCGTAGTGTTTTATATAGTCCCCTAAATATTCTTTAGTTTCTTCTAATTTTCCAGTTTTCGTTAAATCTAAAAATTCATAATCAAAATTATAATCAGCCTCCATTATATCTTCTTTTACTGGTTCTTCTATTATCTCTTCTTTGGGTTTTACTTCTTCTTGATTTCCTAATTCTTCAGTTTTTACTTCCTTATTATTCGCATTATTTACTAAATCATTTAATATTTTAACATCATCTTCCAATAAATCACTTGTAACATCACTTAAAACAGGTGTCTTATCATCATCTTCTAATTGTGTCTTTTTTACCGCTTCTTTTAAACTTAATCCCAAACTTGTTAATAAAAGAGAAGTTATTAAAGAACTAGCTACCAACATTTTTTGTCCCTTTTTATTTTTATTTCTATTTATTTTGGTATTTTTATTTTTTATTTTTTTTAATGCTTCATCTTCGACATATTTTTTAACTTTTCCTCTTAAATCATTAACATATATATCATATTTATCACTTATCTCAAAAAAATCTTCTGTTAAAGTAACATTCATATCATCATAACTAAGATAAATATATTCATCTGTTAATTTTATTTTTTTAATATCTTTTCTCTTAAGAAGATTTAAAATTTTAATAATATCTTCTTCTTTTAAATTAACACTAACTACCTCATTAGTACCTTTATTATTATAAATATATCTTTGATTATTTTCTACCCCACCATATAAATTAAGCATAAGCTCCACCTAACCTTTGTTCTATTTCTTTATCTAGCATATCATATTCCCCCGTTGTTAAATCATTATTAATAATAAATTTATTATCAACCTTTTCATAAGAAGACGCTAATAAATCATCATCTATTAAATAAATAATATAATTTTTACTATAAAAATAATCAAAATGTGTAAATAATATTTCTGCTTTATATTTATTACCTTCTGCATCCATTAAAGTTATTTTATTATTCATAACTATCACCATTTTAATTATATAAAAAAATACCTTGACTGACAATTATCAAAGTAAAAAAATGTCAAAAAAAAGTAAACTTTTTAAAGCTTACTTACTTTTTAGTAACAATTAATTTCATCGCTGTTTTATCTTCACCATTTATAACAACATCATTAAAAGCCGGTATGACAACTAAATTATCCCCACTAGGTGCTACAAACCCTCGCGCAATTGCTATTCCTTTAATTGCTTGATTTAATGCTCCAGCTCCAATAGTTTGAATTTCTACACTACCTTTTTCTCTAAATATATTCGCCACTGCTCCGGCTACTTTACTTGGATTAGATTTACTAGATACTTTTAATATTTCCATATATTTAATTTTCCTCAACTTTCTAATTAAATATATGTTATATTTTTTATTTTAGACTATCTTTTTCCCATCTTGCATAAATTCCACATGGCAATATTAAATTACTATTTTGCATAGGTAGTCCTAATTCATCACTTGCAACAATCCCTTTATATTTAGAATCAACATATAAATATAAAAGATTTTCTAATACTGTTTTACTAAGTCCCGTCGTATATGAATTAATAATAAATAACAAAGGATTAGAACTTAATAATTCGCTAGTATCTTTAATTAAATCTGCTAAATCATTTTCAATATTCCAAACTTCATTTTTATTTCCCCGCCCAAATGAAGGAGGATCCATAATTATAATGTCATATTTATTGCCTCTTCTTATTTCTCTTTTAACAAATTTACGTACATCATCAACTAAAAAACGTATTTTCCCATCTTCTAAATTATTTATTTTAACATTTTCTTTCGCCCAATCAATCATTCCTTTTGAAGAATCAACATGAACAACTTCGGCATTTTCTTTTAAACAAGCAATGGATAATGCCCCTGTATAAGCAAATAAATTTAATACTTTAACCTGTCTGTTAGCTTTTCTAATTACTTCTCTTACATAATTCCAATTATAAGCTTGCTCGGGGAATATTCCCGTATGTTTAAAACCCATTAATTTTAAATTAAATTTTAAATCATGATAATTAATAACCCATGAAGAAGGAATATTATTTTTAATAAGCCAGTTTCCTCCTCCTGTATTACTTCTTTTATATATAGCATCATAATTCCAATTTTTTATCTTTTCTTCTGGCCATATTATTTGGGGATCTGGTCTTACTAAACTTATATTATTCCATTTTTCAAATTTTTCCCCATGGGCCATATCTATTATTTGATATTCATTAAAATCATTTATAACAACCATTTATTTATCCTCTTTAATATATAACATAAGTGCTTCTATTCCATCTATGGCACTATAAAACATAAAGAATAAAGAAAATAATTTAATATTAACATCATTAGTTTGTAAATTTAAACTAATAATTAAACCTAAACTTAATATAATAAACAAAGTAAATATTTTAAATATCCACATTTTATCTTTCTTATCATGATAATAATCAGCTTTTTTAAGTTTAACTAAACTATTTAATCCTAACCATACTAAGAAAATTAAAATAATATTTTTAGTTACTAAATCAAAATAAAATAAAGAAATAAAAGCTAACATAGCTAAAATACTTCCAAATAAATCTTCATTATCTTTACTATCCATATTAAGTAAATTAATAAACTTAAATAAAGACATAAAAGCTAGAATAATACCTAAACCCAATTTTAAATTATCACAAAATATATATACTAATCCACCCACGATAAATAAGCAAATACTACTTATTAAAAAATATAATTCTTTCTTCTTCATTTTAAATTTTCCTCCTAAATAAAGTATAACATCTTTTTCTTTAAAATAAAAGCTAAAAATCAAAAATAGCTATGCTTCATTCATAGCTATTTCTTTTTTTTCCACATTTTTTAGATGAATATAACCAAATATTGAAGCGACAACTGCTCCAGCAAGACCACATAAAATATCAAACATCGTATCATATAAACCAATATCCATATATCCCCCATATTTACTCATCCAATCTTCCCCATTTACTTCTAAACTTGTAACATTTAATTTAATAGCTTTATTAACTTTCTTAGGATTTAAATCAACACTACTAATTTCCGTAATAAAAGTATCTTTTTGCATATCACTTTTCGTAAAATAATCACAACCAAATTCAAAACATTCCCACAAAACTAAAAGAGTCATGGTAAAACAAAAAGCAAAAGCAATACGATAAAATATTGGTAATTTTAAATTCTTATCTTTTTTATCTGTTCGCATCATTAAAAATAAGCCAACACCTAAAAGTAGTACTCCTCCCACAAAATGAAGTAGATCATCCCACCAAACAACATTAATAAAATATTCGCCTATTTCCCCAATCATTTCCCCAGCAAAAACAAATAAATAAATTGTTATTTCAATAGCTAAAGGGAATTTAATTTTAAACTTCTTATCAAATATAGTAGGTAGTGAAAACATAACTAAAGTATAAAAACAGGCAAAAACTAAAAACCATTCTCTAAGCATTATTTGTCTTACCATTACCCCTAAAACAATAATTGATAAAAAATATCTTAAAAATTGATTAAATTTTATTTTTTTTAACTTCTTCATTCTAAAACCTCTAAAAAGAATTATACTAAAAAAATTAACTAAATACAATATTAATCTTTCAATTTTAAACCTATTAATAATCCCCCTAATAAAAATAACAAACCTATTATATTAAAATATTTAACTATATTTAAAAATAATATTAATAAAGAAGCAACCATTAAAGCTAATATTCCCATATATGTTTCTTCTCTTCGATATTTAAATAAATAATTCATTAAATAACATATAATAATTATTCCTAATAATAACCCTATAAAATAAAATATAAATATCAAAGAAAAAGGCTTACTTAAAATACTTAATACAAATTGATAACACCCTAGTAACATATAGATAACTGTCCCACTTATTCCCGGTATTATAGAAGATAAAGCATCAATAAATCCTAAAAATATAATATACATATAATCTATCATATTACCTTTAAATATATAATTATTACCCGTTTTAAAATTAGTTAAAACCATCATTAATATAAATAATATTATAAATATATATATCTTATTTTTCTTAAATTTTATTCCCTTTATAAAATTAATTAAAGTTCCTAATATTAATCCTAAAAATAAATAAATAGTTTCATAATAATAATTATTTATAAAAAATAAAATAATCCTACTAAACAAGATTATAGCTATTAAAAAACCTAAACAAAAGTTAAATAATAATTTAAAATTATCTTTAATATTACTTTTAAAATCGGTAATAGCTTTTATAAGTGGTTCATATATTCCTAAAGACATAGCTAGTAAAGATCCACTTACACCTGGTATAATTTTACCTATACCCACCATAAAACCTTTTAAAATAAGTTTTAAATTCATATAATCACCAATAAATTATATGAAAAAAAAGAAGATTATCTTCTTTTTAGCAGCATCTTCTTTCATAAACATTTTGAACTTCATTTTCTTCACAACAAGAATATGTTGGTGTAAAGGTATGACGATATATATGATGGTTTATAATTCTTGTATTACATGGTTGAATATGTGGTACTTCATGACATATATAGCGATGACATACTGTTTCTCTTGGGCATTCATATACCGGTGGACAAACTACTCCAGGCATAGCATCTTGCATAACACCCATGTTAGAACAGCATCCCATACCACTCATATCCCCCATTTGATAATCAGCACCATAAAATGTATTTTCACCCATAGATTCACAATCTCGATTATTATTTATTTTCAAGATAAAAAATCACTTTTCCTTTCTAGTGTATTTTATGTTTATTTAGAATCTATGTTTAGGTAATAACCTATATTTAAAAAGGAAGTTTCATATTTCCATTAGAAAATTGTTTCATCATTTTTTTCATTTCCAAGAATTGATTAAGAAGTCTATTTACTTCTTCAACGCTTCTTCCACTTCCTTTAGCAATTCTTACTTTGCGACTAGCTTTTAATATATCAGGATGTTTTCTTTCATAAGGTGTCATAGATAAAACTATGGCTTCAACATGAGCCATTTGTTTAGGATCAATATTAATATTATTTAATCCCATTTTACGAGCCCCTGGTAACATTTTTAAAATATTTTCTAAAGGTCCTAACTTTTTAATTTGTTTTAAATTATTTAAAAAATCTTCTAAATCATAATTCCCCTTTTTCATTTTTTGCATTTCTATTTTTGCTTCATCTTCACTAATAATATTTTCTACTTTCGAAGCAATACCTAAAATATCCCCCATATCTAAGATTCTTTCCGCCATAGCAACTGGATAAAATTCTCTTAAGCCATCCATTTTTTCAGAATCCCCAACAAATTTAATAGGAATATTAGTTAAATGTCTAACAGATAGAGCAACCCCACCTTTTGTATTACCATCAAGTTTAGTTAAAATAGTTCCCGTTAATTTTAAAGTATTATTAAAACCATTTATAACATTTATGGCATCTTGCCCCATCATTGCATCTATTACTAAAATAGTTTCATCTATTTTAAAATTAGTTTCAATATCTTTTAATTCATTCATTAAATCTTCATCTATTTGTAGACGACCTGCAGTATCAATTATAATATAATCTAAATTATTACTTTTAGCATATTCTAAAGCTTCTTTAATTATTTCTACGGGATTTATTTTTCCTTTAGTAAAAACTGGCACATTCAAACTTTTACCAATTTGTTCTAATTGTTCTATTGCCGCGGGACGATATATATCACATGCCACCAACAAAGGATTTTTATGATGTTTACTTCTAACATAATTAGCAAGTTTTCCAGCAGTAGTAGTTTTCCCACTTCCTTGTAAGCCACATAACATTAAAATAGTAGTATCATTATTTATTTTTAAAGGAACATAATCTTCACCCAATAAATTAACTAATTCATCTTTAACTAATTTAATAAATAATTCATCTGGTTTAATATTTTTTTCAACATTTAATCCTAAAGCTTTTTCTTTAACATTAGAAACAAACTCTTTAACAACTTGATAATTAACATCCGCTTCCAGTAAAGCCAGTCTAATCTCTCGCATTGCATCACTTATATTTTCTTCAGTAATTCTACCCATACCTCGAATATTTTTTATAGCATTACTTATTCTATCACCCATATATTCAAACATAATATCATCCTCCAGTACCAAAATTATATCATACTTAACAAAAAAAGAAAATTATTTCTAACTTTCTTATTTAACATTACTAAGAGACCTTTTTCACTTAACTGTGTCTAGATAAAAAAGCATAGTTAAGTTTTTTATTGAATGGAGGTTTGATATATGAA